>DASTBJ010000266.1:0-4153 GCA_035712125.1 Terriglobia bacterium | reverse complement strand
AACGCCAGCAGACGCTTATTGCGTTCGTCGGTGAGAATACGGATCTCGTCGCGAAGATTCGCTTCCAACCTTGAGATCTCCATGCCTTCGATAAGCATGGCGCGCTCGTCCTTCTCAGCGCCCTTGCGTGAGAAGATTTTGACGTCCACGACGATTCCTTCGATTCCCGGAGGGCAGATAAGCGACGCGTCACGGACGTCGCCCGCCTTTTCACCGAAGATTGCCCGAAGAAGCTTCTCCTCCGGAGTCAACTGGGTCTCGCCCTTTGGAGTCACCTTGCCGACCAGAACATCGCCGGGCTTGACGTAGGCGCCGATCCGGATGATGCCTGCTTCGTCAAGATCCTTGAGGAACGATTCGCTGACGTTGGGAATATCGCGCGTGATTTCTTCCGGACCAAGCTTGGTATCCCGCGCTTCAATTTCAAATTCCTCGATATGGATCGAGGTGTAGTAGTCATCCTTGACCAGGCGCTCCGACACCAGAATCGCGTCTTCAAAGTTGTATCCACGCCAGGGCATAAAGGCCACGAGAACGTTACGCCCGAGGGCGAGTTCGCCCTTATCGGTGCACGGCCCGTCGGCAAGAATCTGCCCTTTCACAACGCGATCGCCTTTTCGAACGATCGGCTTCTGGTTGATGCAGGTGTTCTGATTGGAACGGCGGAACTTCGTCAGGGTATAGATGTCGGCTCCGACCTCGCGAGAGAAGTGTCCATCCTCGGTGGACTCAACACGAACGATAATGCGCTCGGAATCCACGGAGTCGACGATTCCGTTGCGTTTGCAGACGGCCACAGCGCCAGAATCCCGGGCCGTGATTTCCTCCATCCCCGTTCCGACCAGCGGCGCCGCGGTCTGCAAAAGAGGTACGGCCTGACGCTGCATGTTTGAACCCATGAGGGCGCGGTTCGCGTCGTCGTTCTCGAGAAATGGAACCAGCGACGCGGCCACAGAAACGAGTTGCTTCGGCGAGACGTCGACAAAGTCGACTTCGTTGCGATGCTTCAGCACGAAGTTACCGGCTTGCCGCACATCAACGAGTTCGTGAACGAGCTTGCCGTTCTTATCCATTTCCACGTTCGCCTGTGCGATGAGGTATTTATCCTCTTCCCACGCGGACAGATAGAACGAATATGGAATGTACTCGCTGCGCTTACGGCGCTTGTTTTTCAACTGTTCGTTTTCGTCTTCCGCGACCTCGCGCTCCACGTGTTCGCCTACTTTGAACTTCGAATCGCCCGAAGAGATGACGGTTATGTAATCGATAACCCTGCCGTCCTTTACCTTACGATACGGGCTTTCAATAAAGCCGTATTCGTTGATCCGCGCGTAACAGCTCAGCGACGAGATCAATCCAATGTTCGGACCTTCCGGCGTCTCGATCGGGCAGATCCGGCCGTAATGCGTTGGGTGCACGTCACGCACTTCGAACCCGGCCCTTTCTCGCGAGAGACCGCCGGGCCCGAGGGCGGAAAGCCGGCGCTTGTGGGTAATCTCGGAGAGCGGGTTCGTCTGGTCCATGAACTGGGACAATTGAGATGAGCCGAAGAACTCTCGAACCGCCGCAATCACGGGCTTTGCGTTGATTAAGTCATGCGGCATGGCCGTGACCATTTCCTGATATACGGACATCTTTTCCTTGATCGCGCGCTCCATGCGAACAAGGCCGATGCGGAACTGATTCTCGAGCAACTCACCAACGGCGCGAACGCGACGGTTGCCGAGATGGTCGATATCGTCAACCTGTCCCAAATTCTTGCGCAGCTTCAGCAGATAGCTGATGACGGCATAAAAGTCGTCCCTCTCCAGAATACGTCGCTCCAGCGGAGTCGACAGGTCCAGCTTGATGTTGAACTTGAGCCGGCCGACCTTGGAGAAGTCGTATTTCCGCGAGTCGAAAAACATGCCCTCGAACAGCGCTGTCGCGGTTTCCAGCGTCGGCGGATCGCCGGGCCGAAGTTTGCGATAGATTTCGATCAACGCTTCCTGCGACGTCTTGATGGTGTCTTTGCGCAATGTCTGGCTGAGGACTACGCCGATATCGTCGCGCTCGGGGAAGAATACAGGTAGTTCCGGAACTCCCGCGTCGACGATGCTACGAATCTGGGCCTGGGACAGCTCGTTGTTCGTCTCAACAATGACTTCGCCGGTGTTCGTGTCGACAACATCCGCAGCCGCAAACGCCCCCTCCAGGTCCTCGGTTGACACCTCAAACTTCTCGACCTTCGCCTGCTTGAGATGACTGAACACAGACGACGTGATCTTTTTACCGCCGTGTAGCAGGACTTCTTTCGTTTTGGGGTGAAGAATATCTTTCGAAACCTTCAGACCCTGGATGTTGTCCGAAACTGTCCAGTAGAGCTTCTTACCTTCGATCGTTATCCGATCTGTCTTGTAGAAGGCGCGGATGATCTCCTCATCCGTCTTGAGTCCCAACGCTCGCAGAAAAATTGTCGCCAGGAACTTCCGCTTGCGGTCGATTCGCACATACAGAATATTTTTAGCGGTCTCGTATTCAAATTCCACCCAGGAACCGCGGTAAGGAATGATCTTCCCGAGGAAGTAACTCTTGGCCGGCGTCGATTCGAAGAAAACGCCCGGGCTGCGATGCAACTGACTCACGATGACACGTTCGGTTCCATTGATGATGAACGTACCGTTGTCGGTCATGAGCGGGATTTCGCCGAAATAAACCTCCTGCTCTTTGATGTCGCGGATGGTTTTAGCGCCGGTCTCGGGATCCTTGTCGAAGATGGTCAGACGTATCACGACCTTCAGCGGAGCCGCATAGGTCATTCCGCGTTCCTGACACTCCGCCACGTCGTACTTCAGGTTCAACTGGACGGGATCACCGCATTTGTTGCAGAACGTCACCTGGTTCTTGTTCTGGGTACCGCACTTGGAGCACATCACTGTGGGCTCCGAAGAGAACGGATTGACGGCGATCGATGCGCCGCAACTCTTGCAGGTTGAACGCAGCTTGTCGAGTCCCTTCAGGTTTCCGCACTTGCATTCCCAGTTACCGATCGAATAACTGATGAATTCGAGCGTCGACACCCCGCGGAAATCCGAGATCGGAAAAACGGAATTGAAGACAGCCTGTAAACCGGTGTCTTCGCGCTCCTCAGGGAGCATGTTCATCTGGAGAAAGCGCTCGTAAGAATTTTTCTGGACTTCGATCAGGTTCGGGATCTGGATCGCGGTCCGAATCTTGGAAAAATTGACTCTTTCACGCGCTGCAATCGGTCTCGTGTCGGCCATTTCGTGGATGCTCCTAAATGGCAATAAGCTGACTCGCAGGCGGACTACGGCCTGCGAGTCAGCGTATTGTTAAAAATTCTGGCTGCTCTACTTAACTTCGACGGTGGCGCCGGCTTCGGCAAATTTCTTCTTGATATTCTCGGCTTCGTCTTTGGAAACGCCCTCTTTGACTGGCTTCGGGGCACCTTCAACGAGATCCTTAGCTTCCTTCAAACCCAAACTGGTCACTTCACGGACAACCTTGATGACGCCAATCTTGTTTCCTCCAACAGCCGTGAGAACCACACTGAATTCGGTCTTCTCCTCCACGGGGGCCGCGGCGGCGCCGCCACCCGCAGCGGGCGCGGCGGCAACGGCAACGGATGCCGCGGCAGCGCTCACGCCAAAGGTCTCTTCGAGGCCCTTTACGAGCTCGGACGCTTCCAGCAGCGAGAGGCCCTTGATCGACTCGATGATGCTCTGAACTTTTTCCGACATTTCTCTCTCCTAAAAATAATAACTATTCCTGAAATTTTTTCTGCTCGATCGCCTGACCCAGCACAACCGCAAGGTTCCGAGCGACTCCGTTGGTCGCCACTGCGATGCGTTGTGCGGGCGCATTCAACAGGAAAAGCAACTTGGCGATCAGCTCTTCCTTGGAAGGGAGTGATGCGATCGCGTTGAGGTCATTCAAATTGACCACGCGACCTTCGACCATGCCGGTCTTGAAGACAAACACCGGGTTCGCCTTCGCATATGCCGTGAGAGCCTTCGCCAGGGCGACAGGATCAGAATTGTTATAAGCGATCGAAGTTGGGCCCTTCAGGGTGCTCGCCAGCTTTTCGGCAGGTGTTCCCTTGGTGGCAATGCGCGCAAGTTTATTCTTTACAACGCGATACTTGCTGTTGGTG
>DASTBJ010000265.1:0-4109 GCA_035712125.1 Terriglobia bacterium | reverse complement strand
AGGGAAGGGGGTGCCCCTTCCCTCGTACTCCCATCCCCCGCTCACCGTGATAATTTAGTCGGAGTTGACTAATTTCCGTGTCTCACGGAAGGGTGCGCTCCACAGGAATCGTCCGATTTCCGATTTTCTTCACCGGAACCGATTGCAAAATTCCCCTCTCAATGTGTCATTGAATAGAGCGCGATATTCACCCCAAGCTTGAGTGCCTCCGCCGACGGCTTGAGTTTGTACCTCGGCGAGTCGATGAATTCCCAGTAGTCTCCTACATCATTCGCGTAGCAGATAACCATGGCCAGTCGTCCCTTGCTGTCGTCGAAGCCGTAGAAAAACGATTTCGCGCCGCTCATCGGATGCTCCATGTTGAGATCATCGATAGCGTAGGAAATCTTCAGCAGTTCATGATTCACCTTTAACGGGTACATCTGCCGGTCCGGAAACGCGCGGTGCAGGACATCGCGAAAGTTGTCCATCTCCCACGGGCCCTGACCCTGCCCCCCAAAGTCATCGAGCATGACGAAGCCTCCGCGGTCGATGTACTGCCGGAGATTCTCAATCTCTTCGTCCGATGGAACCACTTCACCCGGGTGAGACACATACGCGAAGGGATATTTGAAGATTTCCGGGCTCGCGATATCGACGACTTTGTAGGACAGGCGGTCCGTGTCGATGACAGAGACTTCGCTCATGATCTGCAGAATATGTTCTTCCGCATTCGGGTAATCGTGAGCCCAGCCATCGCCCTGCCAGCCTGAGCTATACCAGCGGACGATCGCGAACTCCTTCTGGGGATCCTCTTTCTGAAAAGCACTCGGCGCGAGCCCAAACCCGAACCGTTGCCGTTGTGCCTCGAGCATGACCGCACCCGCCAATCCAAGCACCAGGAGCAGGACGAATTGGCGGCGTCTATTCATCGCGGCATGGAAGCTTAGTCGAGCAGGAATCTCCGTGCGACGTCCACGTCACACTTCTGGTTCGAGTGAGGCATGCCCGGGCGGTATTCCCACCGTCCCGTCCACTCGATCGGTTTCGCCAGATAGACGGGATCTTCGACCGAACCCGAGTAGATCAGCGCCTTGCCGTCGGGACTGAGACTGAACCGTTCAATCAGCCGTTTCTGCGTGCTGCTTGGCAGGGACGTGGAAAGGCCCATGGGATGTTCTCTGAAATTCACCGTTTCCACGACGAGAGTCTTGTCTTCCCACCGGCCGACGGAGAACCCGTGCAGTGAAGTTTGATTAGCAGGCGGTTTGCGGCCATCGAGATAGACGATCCGCTCGGAATCCATCCAATCGACATCCAGAACGACGCGATCACGTTGAACCGTGATTGTCGTCGCGACGGGGTAGAACATCAGGGCGGGCGCACCGATCGGGACGCAGTCCTTCTGCGTTGTCGCTTTCGGGTCGACGTTGGTCATGGCGGCTCGGCCCTTATCGGTCACAGCCCAGCCTCTCGCGCCGCCAAGAAAGCGGGTAAATTCCGTACGTGGAGAGTGCCATGTGCCCGCGATGCTGGTCGCGACGTCATTTTTCCCCGCGTAAATGCTGCGCGACGCAATATTCAAGGGATAGTACGTTCCGTCGCTCTTGACCAGGTCTTTGCCCAGCATCAGCTTGTCGGGGTTGTTCCGGCCGGGATTCCCCGTGATGGTAACGACTTCACCAACCTTCACGGAATCTTTATTGAAACCCAGAGGATTCAGAACGGACGCAGCACCCGCCTCAACCTCCACGAGATTCTTCGAGCCGTCGGCCTTGCTCACTTCGACGGTCATATACACGTGGGGGTTTTTAAAGGTGTATACCTTGACAGTACCCGTCAGTTTGACTTCCTTCTGTGTGTCAAATGCGGCGGCACTATGGTGCGCGATCGCCGGTACGGCGAGCGCGGTGGATATAGAACAGGCGATAACGAATTGTGCGATCCTCTTCATGGTTTCTCCTGAACTCACCATTTGAACGTAAAGATTGAGAACTGTGACCCATCATTCAGGGTCCCGCCGGGGCGGGGAGTCTTGTGGGCGTCGGGGACACTGCTCCAGCTTGAATATACTTTGCCGCCAAAATAGAAGTGCGAATTCCCGGCATTGTCCGAACCACCAGACGCAGCACGGTCCGCGAAAAGCTTATAGCTACGATCCGGTGGATTCGGTCCGACCTGATCGGTGCGCGGTACGTATTCCGGAAGCCCATCACCGTCGACGTCTGCCTGTATCCAGTCGAGTTGCAGCAGGCGATGATAGCTGCGGTCTGCAACCATGCCAATCAGTTCCGCGTTGAAACGATCAATGATGGATTGGGCATCGGGTAGCTTTCGGTTTACGGCCAGGTGTAGCGTCCGCACAACCAGGGGAACGGTTCCGAACGACAGCCGGCCCTGCGACTCCCTCGCATGGTTCTTGAGGATGTATTCAACGACGAGCTGATCCATCAGGGTGTAGTCCGCAGTCAAATTGAGGAGCTTCTGCAAGCTGTCTTCTTCACTGACAGAGGGGACGTAGATCGGCCCGACGGGTTCCTTGACCCGGTCGCCATAAGCATAGCCTTCGACCAGAGCAAGCCGTTTTCCCGCCAGATCCGAGAGTTTCTGTGCGGACACATCGGTGCCGAACCGTCCGACCAGCACCAGCCGGTTTTCGAGGTATGGCTGGGAATAGATAAGCGCCTTTTCGCGGGCTTCGTCGCGCCACAGTGCGGCGCTGCCGTCAAATTCCCCGTTAATCAAGGCCGGCGACAGCCGGCCTTCTGCAATGATCGCCGTTTCTGCATTAATTCCGATACGGCCGAGCGCCGTATGGACAAGGTCAAGGGCGAAGCGCGCCTTGCCCGGCTCATTGGTGAAGGGCGACCACGGGGTCGAGGCCAGGCGTAAGGCCTTTGTCTGGGCGGCGGACGTCGTGGTTGTCGCTAGAAGCGTGATCAGCGCGAGAGTGAGGACTACGCTGCGTCGCAGCGTCCGAATAAGGACCAAGACGGCCGGCTTGAGTCGTCGCATATCATTACCCCTGCCTGCGAATAACACAGAATGCATTGAACAGTAGAACATACAGAGCGGGAAAACGCCTTACATTATCACAGCGAATGACGGGCCGCGCCTGGCTGCAGTTCAAGGGCAATCCCTGTCAAATTCTCATACACGGGAACACTGCCTGCCACTCCTGCTGATCACGGCAATCGATTGAAAAATCTGCGTAGCTTCCTTTTGGCAACCCGTCTGCTGTCTTACCGGAGAAGGAGAAAATTCGTATGGAACCCTGGGTGATTGTTGTCATCGTTGCGTCTATTGTGATCGTCGCGGCGATTGTGTGGCTTTCCTACGAGCGCTCTCGAAGCCAACGTCTCCGCACACGTTTTGGTCCTGAATATGACCGTGCTGTGCGCGAGTTTGGCAGCCGGCGGCGTGCCGAGATGCAGCTTGCCCGACGCGAGTCCCGAGCCAGAGAGCTACGCGACCGTCACTTAAATCCCGCTGACCGGGATCGCTTTCTGGAGCAATGGAAACTGTGTCAGGCGCAGTTTGTCGACGATCCTGCCGGAGCACTGGAACGGGCTGAACAATTGCTCGATGACGTCATGCGGACTCGCGGATTCTCTTCAGGCAATCCTCTGGATCGAATGACGGACATTGCGGCGGCCTATCCCGAACACGCGGGCCGTTATCGAGAGGCATGTCAGATTGCCGCCCAACAGCGAACGGGCGAAACATCCACTGAGGAACTGCGGCGTGCGTTTCTCCATTACAGAACTTTGTTCGACGATTTGATCGGAGGGTACCATGAAGAACTTAGACGAGTCTCGTAGGGCTGAACCGGATCCAACGTCGGTCCCCGTAGAGGTTCGAAAAGCCCAAAGCGAATCGCCCCATCTGCTGCCTCAGCAGCAGTGCGACGAACTTCGGTCGCGGTGGACGGCGATTCAGACCAGCTTTATCGATGAGCCACGGCGTGCCGTGAAAGATGCCGACGCCCTGGTTCTTGCCGCCACCAAACACCTGTCGGACGCATTCACGCAACAGCGAAGCCAGCTCGAAAAGCAGTGGAGCCGCGGCGACGAGGTTTCGACGGAAGATCTGCGGATTGCCCTTCAGCAATACCGCTCCTTCTTTTCGCG
>DASTBJ010000264.1:0-4724 GCA_035712125.1 Terriglobia bacterium | reverse complement strand
CTGCGCGCGGCAGAACAAGGTCGAATAATGTTCTGCCGCCAGCGGCGCATGCGAGAAGCTTCGCCATAAAACACTGGCATGAGAGGTGAGTCTTCCGCGACGGCACAGCCGCGGAGTTTATGTCGATGATTGGGCCGTGAGTCACGCCCATTTTGATCTCCTTCATGGTTTCCACCCACATCCGCCTATTGGCTGCCCGGCACAGCTTTGTTGGCGTCCCCTCCGTGGTCACGAAAATCGGCAGCTTCGCGTCCTTGATGCCCTGAAGGATTGTGGCCCGAGTCCCTCACCAAACAATATTTCTTACGATAATCATTTACAGCTTGACCTATTTTATGAAAATAGCTATACCCGTGCGGCAACACCCGCCAAGGGGAGCAATTTGCGAAAGGCGCTGTCGAGTATGTCCCTGCCAATTATTTCGGCGGCGGCGACGGCCTGAACACGGCCCAGCATCGCTGGCTTCAAGGCATGGATGGCAGCAATGAGGGCAACGCGGCACGCGGTGTGGCGATTCTTTGGTCAGCCGCCGGCAGATCAACCTGAAGATCGCCGAGAATCTGAACGACCGCCGGATCTATGGAAGCTGGTCGATGCAGTTGGACAACAGCGAGGATCTTTTGTCCACCTGAGCTTCTAAGAATGGACGAAATAGCCCCTGCTCGTGACTCCTGTTGACACGGGCTCCTCGCCCCCCCTTGGGGAGCCCGTCTTTTTACTTCGACGCTTGGAAAAAGACTGGAACTGGGGATGCCGTTGGGTGTGAGGCGAGGCTGCGCAAACGATACTGTGTCAAATCCACTCTTTCGCTACGGACGCCTGACGTTGGCGAACAACGCCGGGGCGGCGACGTAGTTTTCCAGACCGATGGTTTTAGCATCGTTATCGACTGCGATAGTTGTCGTCAAGGAAGCTTTGGCCTCTCCCGCACCACTGGAAGGAAGCCGGATCTCTAGAAGTGTGAACTCGTAGGGAGTCGGTGTTCCCTTAACGGGCGTCCACGACCGAGCGTTCGCTCCGATACGGCGGTTGCTGGCGAGAATGATGCGTTCAACGCCGTCGGAGGAGGGAAGACGCAGTGCATGTTTTATCGCGTACCCCGTCACTTCATTTGTCCAGATGTAGCCGATCGTCGGTGCCTTGCCGATGGCTGCTGTGAACGCTGCGATCGGATCGACGGGAGCCGCCGCGTTGCCGCCACCACGCCCTCCGCGTGCGCCGCCGCCTCGGGCTCCTGCTGCGCCTCCCCGCGCTCCGCCTCGGCCGCCACGTGTCGCTGCGCCTTCAGCGCCAGCAGCCGGCGCTGCTGCTGCCGGGGGAGTCGGTACGTCCGCTGGTGCCGGCGCTGGTGCCGGTGCCGGTGGAGTCAGTGCCGCGACCAGTTGGTTGCGCTCCTGGTCCGTAGACCACCGCAGGACCTCGATATGAACATTGTTCCCAGGTTCACTCACATTCACGGAAATCGCCGTCAACTTGAGCACGGGCTGCTGCGCGATGGCGGTCGTTATAAAGGATGTTACAAAGAGAACGGTCGCGCTCGCGAGAGATAAGGCTGTGTGTCTCACTTTGCCTGGAGACCACCGGCAATGCCGTCCACTTTGAAGCCGGTTTGGATCTGCCGCATCTTGGCGATTTCGAGAGGGGTCGCGGTCTTCGGATCGACATTGGCGATAGCGCAGGTGAATCCTCTTAATGTGCATTCCGACGTGGTGTGGGGAATACCTCTTTCCTTCATCACAGCGAGGAGGAGTTCCGTTGCTTCATGGTGGTACTCGAACGAATTGTTGGGAACAAATGTGCCGACGCCGATCGCGTAGTCGACAGCCATCAAGGGCTCGATGCTCGAATGGAATGCGCCATCGAGCTTCTTGCCCAGGTCGTAGGCGCCGGGGTCGGCGCCCGCGTCGAGAAGGGCCTTGAGAACGGGAACATCGCCGCGGTTTGCCGCGGCCATCAGGGGCGTGATGCCGTAATGGTCGGCCCAGTTCACATCCGCGCCACGTTCGATCAGCATCTTGACCAGGGCAACGCGTTCTTCGGATGTTTTTTCTGCATGATAGCCGTTGATAAAGGCGAGCCCGGCTGCGGCTTGCAGCATCGACTCCCCATCGGAGGATACCGTGTTCGGATCCGCGCCATGACTAAGCAGCAGTTTCGCCACCTCGATGTCGCCTGCAAAAACGGCTCGCATTAATGTGTTCGCGAACACAATACGAGGAGAACCTCCCCGATTTCGCGAACGTGGCGTGTTGTTCACAACCGCGTTGGGGTTGGCGCCGGCTTCCAGGAGTTTGCGGATCAGCGGGAGCGGATCCTCTGTCACAAGCCAGGCAAAACCGTTGGAGCCTTTTTCCATATTGCGCCGGTCGACCGCCCAGAACAGTGGAGTGAACCGTTGCGCGTCTGCCCGATTGACGTCCGATTTCTTGTCGATGAGATAGGAAGCGATGGCGTAGTTCCCGTTGAAGATGGCCAGGCCCAGCGCGTTTTTGCCGTCACCGCTCACCACGTTGACATCGGTTCCAGACTCGACAAAAAAACGAACCGCTTCCATGTCACCCTGGCGCGCGGCAAACATCAGCGGTGTCATCCATCCTCCGGCGTATTCCTGGACGGCTTGCTCGGGCCCTGCATTGATGGGCTGTCTGCCTTCGAAGCCCCGGCCATTTGCAGCGGGCACGTAGTAGGACTTCGCGTTCACGTCGGCTCCGCGCTCGACGAGTGTCTTCGCTGCTTCCAGGTGACCTTCGGACACGGCCCACATTAAGGCGGTCGTTCCGCCCCATGTTTCGCGCGTGTTCACAGCGGCTCCGTTATCCAGGAGCGTACGGATCGCGGCAGGCTTGCCATTGCGCGCCGCCATCATGAGCACGGTGTCTCCTTCGGGCGTGAGTGGCGAGTTCGGATTGGCTCCTGCCTTGATCAGCTTGTCAATCATTGCCGCATTGCCGTCGACTGCCGCCAGTTGTAACGGCGTCACACCCGTTCGATTTGCTGCTGAAACGTTTGCGCCTGCACGAATCAGCAGGTCGGCCACTTCGAGATCCCCAAAACGGACTGCCCAGTGTAATGCGGTCGTGCCGTCGACCTGCGGCGCGTTGACGTCGGCCTTCTGCTGAAGCAGGGAACGTAATGCTGAGATGTTCCGTTTCATGACGCTATCCGCGACGTCGCTGCCTACAGCCCAAAGTGCGCTGGACGACAACAACAGCAATACGGCGCACGCCTCGAGAAACCGTTTCATAGCTCATCGCCTCCGTCAGGTTTCGATAGATTATCCTAGCTCGCAGAAAAGATTGTCGTAAAAATTGCTTGCGCCATCAATGCCTGCGGCTGGATAGTTTACGCGGAACTCGTTGAGCTCGGAGTCATGATGAGTCGGACCTTTCTTATATGCGGTATTGCGCTGACCGCCCTCGTCGGTGCCCGCTCGCCCGCAGTGGGAATTCAGCGCGCTGCAGCACCGGCAGCGACCGCAACAGCGCAGACGACACAACAGGCTTTGATCCAACAGTATTGCATCACCTGTCATAACGATCGCGCCAAACAGGGCGGATTTTCCCTGGAAAACCAGAGTATTGTCACCGCCGCCGATCATCCTGAAATGTGGGAAAAAGTCGTGCGGAAGCTGCGTGCGGGTGTGATGCCTCCTCCGGGTGTGCGACGACCGCCTCTTGCAGAATACGAAGGGCTCCGGGATTGGCTGGAGGCCGAAATTGACCGTAAAGCGCCGCGCAATCCCGGCGCAATCGTCCTGCATCGGTTGAATCGAAGCGAGTACTCAAATGGTGTTCGAGATCTGCTGGACCTTGAAATCGATGCTTCCTCGTTGCTGCCACCCGATGATTCCGCGAGAGGGTTCGACAATATCGCAGGATCGCTCACGATATCGCCGACTCTTCTCGAAGCCTATGTGTCGGCAGCCTCGCGTGTATCGCGGATGGCTGTTGGTTACTGGAAGACACCGACCGAAGCAAAATACATTGCGCCTGGTGACAATTCACAGAACGAGCAACTCGAGGGTATGCCTTTCGGTACGCGCGGCGGAATGGCGGTTCGCCACCATTTCCCGGCAGATGGCGAGTACACGTTCGAGATTCAGAACTACGGCATCGGCAGTTACATCCCGGGTGAGAAGCTGGAACTGAGTGTCGACGGTGAACGGGTGCAGCTGGTCGACTATCGTGGCGTGGGTCTGAGTCAGGGAATGTCGGGTGAGGGCGATGGCTCGATCGAAATTACAGTGCCGGTGAAGGCCGGCTCGCGCCTTGTGGGCGCCACATTCCTCGCTCCTGCGAGTCTTCGTCCGAGTTTAGACAGTGTGCGGCATTACGAACGAACGTCGCTCGAGAACAACTCGATCGCACAACTCCAGTACCCTCCCGTCATCGGCTTTCTGCGGATTCTGGGTCCATTTCAGCCTGCTCGCCCTCAGGATTCCCGGAGCATGCGTAAGGTCTTCACCTGCAAGCCGAAGGAGCCGATGGAAGAAGAACCTTGCGCGAGGCAAATTTTGACAACGCTTGCTCGTCGAGCCTACCGGCGTCCGGTTACCGCATCGGATGTGGATCCGTTGATGGCTTTCTATAAGGAGGGCCGGCGTGCGGGTGCATTTGAAGACGGAATCGAGTTGGGTCTCCGCCGGATACTGGCGAGCCCGCAATTTCTTGTTCGGGCTGAAGGGGAGCCCGGCAATATCACTATCGGCCAGCGGTATCGCATCA
>DASTBJ010000263.1:0-3929 GCA_035712125.1 Terriglobia bacterium | reverse complement strand
TTTCATGTGATCGAGCACACCGATTCACCGCGACGGTTTCTCGAGGCCATCGCAGCAAGAGTGCGGCCGGGCGGGTTAGTCGTTATCGAAACACCCAACATCCACTCCATTCCGTTTCGTGTGCTGAAGGCGCGCTGGAGGCAGTTCATTCCGGAGCATTACTTTTTCTTCGATGAAAAGACTTTGGCCAAACTGTTCGACGCCGCCGGACTACAGGTCGAAAAAATCAGCAGAATCGGCAAGTTCGCCAGCCCAGCGTTGGTTCTCAATCGGCTCGCACGTTATTTTCGGCCGCTGCGACACGCGGAGAACGTGGCGGCAAGGCTGAATCTCAAGAAACTGGTCGTACCCCTGGACCCGTTTGACATCATGATCGCGATCGGCAAGAAGCGGGGAACCGTAATCTAGGCCAGCCGATTCTTCGATATAATCCGTGCATCATCGATCACCCCAGGATCTCGTGTCGGTCCGTACGAAGTCACGTCTCAACTCGGCGAAGGGGGCATGGGCGTTGTCTATCGTGGCCGCGATTCCCGCCTCCAACGCGACATCGCATTGAAGGTCTTGCCGGAGCAATTTGCATCCGACCCTGACCGTCTGTCGCGATTCGAGCGGGAAGCGCAGGTCCTGGCGTCGCTGAATCATTCCAACATCGCGCACATCTACGGATTGGAGCAGGCAGAAGGATCAACCTCCCGGATACCTTCTCATCCAGAACAATGGCAAGATCACCGCTCAACGGCTTGATGCCGGAGTGGCGGACTCTTGAAGGCGAGGCGTTAGTTCTGGCTGAGGATGTGGAAGGTGGCTTTTCCGTTTCAGACAGCGGGAATCGGGCGCTTACCAGGTTGTGGTCGAGACGTTTCCAGACCCCAACGGCGGTAAATGGCCGATTAGCGCGGCCGGAGGAATCGAACCGAAATGGCGTATCGATGGAAAAGACCTGTACTATCTGGCGCTGGACGGTAAGTTGATGGCGGTTCCCATTAACAGCACCGGCTCGAGCTTAAAGGCAGGCCGACCGGAACCGCTTTTTCAGACTTCCATCGTGCTGAATCGCGCTCAGCCGGGCCGTGACCGGCGATACGATGTGGCTCCGGATGGCCGGTTTCTGATTGTGACACCGGCTGTGACCCCTACTTCGACGCCCTTCTCTGTGATCGTGAACTGGCAGTGCGGCCTGGACGGCTCTATTAAATAATCTATAATCAATAACTTATGGGTGATGGGCAGCCCTCATCGTGGGAACTAGCCAAGGGTGCTTCTGCCCTAAGGTGCTAGTTCTTGAAACCTTCGTGCGATGTTCCATGCATGCCTGTCTGCCGGATACTCCTCGGCATGGAGGCAAGACCAATGAGGCGAAATCAGACTTACGAGTTCGATAACCGGGACTCGCAGGAGATGTACACCTATCTCGAAGCCAGGATCGAGGCGATGAAGCGCCGCATCCACGAGCTCGAGATGGAGAATGCGAAGCTTCTGTGTGCTCTTGAGGATTCCCCGGAACTAATGTCTGTCTGCGCTTGACCTGAGATCCGTCCCCCACACGCGTCACGATCGCCGTACAGCCTGATTCGGAGAGAGTAATATGCTGATGTGAAATCGGCGATCGTGATCGTCAACTGGAACTCGGGAAGGCGGCTGTTGAGCTGCCTTCAATCCCTGCCCTCAACTGCCCAGATTGTCGTTATCGACAATGCATCTGCGGATGACTCCCTTCAGGTCGCAAAGGCCTCGGGCACCCCGGCCGTTTTCATCGAAAACTCGTCCAATCGCGGGCTTGCCGCCGCGGTCAATCAAGGGTTTGCGGCGACATCGACGCCCTATGTGCTTTTGCTCAATCCCGACGTTCGCGCAACCCCGGATTCGATCGCTCTGCTGGAGACTGTGCTTGATCACAATCCGCGGGCGGGTGCGGTCGGCGGTTATGTGAACGAGAAGTATCTGCCCAGAGAATTGGCGACGCCATGGACGGTCGTCCGCGAAAACCTCGGAATCCCGGTCGGAACCTTGAATGCGGCGGAAGTGGGACAGGCCGCCGCGGCCGCGCTGCTGGTGCGGCGCGAGGCCTACATCGCCGCCCAGGGTTTTGACGAAGTCTTTTACCCGGCCTGGTACGAGGATGTCGACTTCTGCAGGTCTCTGCATGATCACGGCTGGGAAGTTCGCTTCGCCCGCGACGCCGAATTCGTGCACGAAGGCGGCTATAGCGCGAAAGCCATGGGTTCTGCAGAGTTCGCGGCGGCTTACTACCGCAACCAGCTTCGTTACATTAGCAAATATTTCGGATGGCCGGCCCGCCTGATGGTCCGTTTTTCGATCGTTGCCGGCATGGCTGCCCGAACCGTCGTTCAGCCTTCGCGCGCCAGCGCTTCGTCGAAGGTTATTATCGGAGCGCTTGGAGGATGGTGAAGGTTGCGGTCAACATTGTTACTTTTAACAGTGCCGACGATATTGCCGCGTGTCTCGAAAGTCTACAGGTTCAAACGTTCAAAGACTTTCGCATTCATGTTCTCGACAACGCTTCGAGCGATGCGACGATCAAAAACCTTTCGGGATTTGATCTCGACCTGATCCGTTCGAACCGTAATTTAGGTTTCGCCAGGGCGCACAACGACCTCATGCGCTCCTATCCGGCCGAGTACGTGCTCATTCTCAATCCCGACGCTATTTTGAAAGCCGAATTTCTCGAACGCATGGTCACGTCTCTGGATGCCCGCCCGGATGCCGCCTCGGCCTCCGGCAAACTCTTGCGGCTGGACGGTAAAACGCTCGACTCTACGGGCATCGTGATGCTTCGGAGCCAGCGCCATCTGGATCGCGGCGCTGATCAGCTGGATAGCGGGCAGTTTGACAAGCCCGAAGATGTATTCGGGCCCAGTGGCGCGGCTGCGCTGTACCGTGCGAAGGCTTTACAGGACGTCGCCGTTGACGGCCAATTTTTTGATGAAGACTTTTTTGCCTACCGCGAAGATGCAGACCTGGCGTGGCGCTGCCGGCTGATGGGTTGGACGTCGATTTACGTTCCGACCGCGGTTGCACTTCACAGAAGGCGCGTGACGCCTGAGCGGCGCTCGCAACTGTCGGCACTCATCAACTACCATTCCGTCAAAAACCGCTTCCTGTTGCGTCTGAACAACATGACGCGAAGCCTCTACATGCGCGACTTCCTGCACATTACGATGCGGGACGCCACGGTTGTGGGATATGTTCTTGTCCGCGAGTGGACGTCATTGGGCGCTCTGATGTATGTGATTCGTAACTTTCCAAGGCTCTGGCGGAAGCGCCGGGCGATCCAGTCACGAAAGCGGATTGAAGGTCCTGAACTGGATCGGTGGTTTTACAATTAGGGATGCAGGTACAGTTGAGCCTATGCGTGAACCAATGGTCGGCAGCCTCATTTATGGTGACCACAAAGTCCCCAAAAGGACTCGCCCCTGGAGTGAGCGGTGGAAATTCCCTTCGGCCGTCGCGCTGGTCTTTCTAGTCGCCATCTTTCTTGCCTACAAGTATTCCAACTACCGCGAGGAAGGGGCGGTGTCTCAGTTCCTTGGCGAAGTTTTCGCCGGGCATCCCGAGACTGCATTCTCAAGATGGGACGCCGAAGACGGGCGCTACTCTCTTCAGGATTTTCTCGACGATTGGGGAAAGGACGGCTTTTACACGAAGGGCGTGACCACTGCGGAGGTCATCGACTCCAACAGCCGGGGCACTGTGGTTGTTGTCTATGTCGGATTTGATCAGCGAGATCTGCCGCTGGCAATCCGTGTCGACAAGGAAACACTGAAGCTTTCTTATTCTCCAACCAACAAATACCGCGCACGAGCGTCACGAGAATGATTACCACTGCGTTGTTGCTCAGTCTGATCCTTCTTCCAGCCACTCCAACGGAGGTTACGGTCGTCCAATTTCCAGCCAAGGGAAAGGCC
>DASTBJ010000262.1:0-3923 GCA_035712125.1 Terriglobia bacterium | reverse complement strand
CCCGGGGATTCATCCACACCAGCGCCCTCGCCTCAAGCCCGAGCAGGCGTCCGCTGCCCCTTGTGTCATCAGGGCATTCTCATTCCGCTCGAACCTTTACCTCCACAACGAGGCCGTTCTCCGTGACGACCATACTCGATGGGAGTAGAAGAAATGTTGTGTGGGTTTGGGACCGGGTTTGGCCGGAAGAACGGCCATGCTGCAGATCGACCTTGGGGCCGATCGTCGTTTGTGGAGGGTTTTAGGCCGTGTTTTTTTCGCGGCATCGGACGCGAAGCTTAGGCTTCGCGTCGATCGCTGATTCTGAGTCGCAGCGAGCACAGCCTGTCACCCGAAGGGCCGAAGCGAAGCGGAGGAGGCGCGCAGCGCCTTGACGGGCCTGTGAGCGGAGGCTAGTGGGAAAGCCCCAGGGGAAGCACCCCCTGGGGCAAGGACCCGTGTCACTAACCAACTTTGTTCAGGAGTGAATCAATGGCAACAGATCCGAAAGGGAATCTAGCACCAGCCGCCGTGTCAGAGCTTGCAAAAAATGATGTCGATCGGCTGCTTCAAACCGGACTAGCGGACTTTAGTTTGCGGGAACTACTGGGACTCTTGATTTCCAGTGCCGGGACCGCTGAACGCAACGTTTACCTGGAAAAGACAAACACCGACAAGCCGAACGGATTTTATGAGCGTGCTCTTCAAGTCGGGACGATTCCCGTCGATGTCCGGGTACCCCGCACGCGCAGTGGAGAGTTCCGCCCCGCCAGTTTGCCGCCACCCTATCGCCGAGGCTACAGCGCCGAAGTCGAATCTCTTTTAGTGGGACTTCTCGGCTCGAGCCGGTCGATCAATGCCGCCAAGGACGCCCTGCAGAAAATGGGTTTGTCCAGTTCCGAACAAGATCTGGAACGGGTCGCCGCCGGCCTGATCGAGGAACTGGAGCTGCGCAATAGCCGACCTCTGGATCCAGACATGCTCGCGGTGTTTGTCGACGGAAAGTACATCGAACTGCGCGAGTCCGATAAGTTGCGTTCGGCGTGTATCTATCTGGTCATCGGCTTAACCCGCGAGGGAAAGAAACGCGTCCTGAGCTGCATGGTCAAACCCGGCCGTGAAAATCTTGAGGATTGGAAAACGGTCCTTCGTGGCTTGGTCGAACGCGGGCTGCGGCGCGTGATGATTTTCATTCAAGACGATTTTTCGGGTCTACACCCCATCAGCCAGGGCTTTTTTCCCAACGCCGACGTTCAGCTCTGCGCCGTTCACATGCAGCGCAATGCCAAAACGCACTTGTCGAAAACCGACGCTGCGGAGTTCCAACAGCGGTGGCGGGCCATCAAAGCCTCTTGGGATGTCGAAGTGGGTAACCGTCAGTTTGAGGAACTCTGCGACCGTTTCATCAAAAGCTATCCCACCTGGATCGGAGAGCTTCGCAAAAAGCGGGCCCACTACCTGGCTTTCCTGAAGTATCCCGAGGCGATGCGCAAATCCTTTTCCACAACCAATACTGTCGAAGCTGTCAATGGTCAGTTGGAGATCTTACGTCGCAATAGCGGTGGCTATTTCCATTCCGAAGAGACTTTGAAATTCAAACTCGGCTTGGCGATTTCCTCACTGGAAGATGGCCGCTGGAGAACTGGCGCCCGCTCCACCTTTTCCGCTCTCCCTCAACTCAATGCCTTGTTCCAATCGCGTTTCGAAGAGGCTCGATGAACTCGTCAAACACAACTTTATTGACAAGCGCCGCTTCTCGCTGAATACACTTTTTTTCGTCGAGCCCGATCGCGACCAGTCGCTCGCATGAAGCAGAGACACACTCGGCCACTGAGCCTCTCAACGCAACTTACCTGCAACGAATGCGCCGGCCGCTGTATCTCTTTCCAATCGCTCTCCCCGCGCAGATCCAGTCCCCGCATCGATGATGGTTGATCACGACTCGGCACACTGTCTGACGCTGGAGTCTGGGCGTGGACCAGGAATCATCTCCTATGCACTTGCCGACAACGCGATCCCGGCAATGCGGCCAGCGTGAGTCGGGCAAAAAACGTTGTAAAACTGTATCTAGTCGGAACGGACATACCTGAAGAGACGAGACTTATTGCCTCGCGGAAGATTCGCGGCGAAGCCGCGGCGAAGTCACGGCGAAGCCGTCGGAAAGGGCGAGGGCCTGAATTATTGGGCGGGTCTGTCCCGAGGAGGCTTCCGTCACGTCCATGTCTTTCAACGATCTGTTGAAGTCGGCGGCTAATCCAACGAAAAGCGCGGCGGTTGTGCCGGCAAAACAGTCCAGGATGAAGGATGCCAAGCTGCGCTCCGGCACGATGTACAAGAAATAATGAACGCGATATTCCCGCTCCAGCATGCTGCGGATGCGCAAATATCTCTTCGATTCTTTCGGCGTACGCTCGTATTCCAACGCGAAGAAGAGCGGCTGGCCGTCAATTCGAATGGTGACAATGGCGTCGTAGTCCTTCACGTATCCCGAAGGCGTTAACTCATTCGTGGCGCGGATCGCCATCTCCGATTGCCAGCCTTCCAGTATTCCTTGTCGGGCAAGGCTCAGGTGCAGATCGTTCAGACCAATCGAGTGGGCGACTTGGACATGCGATGTGTCTTCTTCTTTTCTTTTGCTGTCCAATACGGGGCAATGCTCCGCGAGCATCAGGGCTCCGACGCTGGTGATGGAGTAGACGGGACTTGGCGTGACCGGCCGCGCGCATTGTCTGTGCAACAGCTCGCCTTCGACGAGCCGCCGAACCCGCCAATTGAATGACGCGCGTTTCAGCTCGTAGCAGCCCAGGAGCATGAACTCGAACAATTGATCGTGTGTAATGAATCGCGAATGCAAGACCTGAAGGAGAAGCGGAATATCTTGCCTTGCACTTAGGGTAATCGAGCCCTTCTGGTATCCCATGTCGTCATCCTTTCAATTCTAAAGAGGCGCGCCATGGACGATCCGCAGCCGGTTCTGCAACGAAGCGTCCGAGGCCGCCACGGATCCAACTGTGAGCCGGCATCAGTAGCATGGCCTCATGTTGTTCACGGAACTCACTCAATCCAAGCAGCACAACGCCGTCGGACTTCCAACCGCTACGGTCCATCCGCAACTCACCCGTGCGCTCCGACGTCACGGCGAACAGGAAATAATCCGGCGGCACGGGGCGGCATAAGAGGTGATGCAACAGCAGGCATCGACGACTTTGGTCCGGAAGTCCGGTTGATTCGAACACCCGGCCAATGTTGCCTTCGATGTGTTGCGGATTGAAGCCGCCGATCGCGTTGAAGCGAAGTTGACCGAATACTCGCGAACGGTGACGCAGCTTGCCGTCCGTGACGATGCCGGTCGTGTTGTAAAACGCCGTACGTTCCGGTTTGGATCCGTCGTGGACGGACCAGACACTCCCGAAGCCTTCAAGTCCGACGATCATTGACGGACGTTCCTTTCAGATTCTGGTTCTTTCGCTGTTCCGCACGGAGCTGCTTCTCGAGCGTGTTGATGCGCTCGATGTACGGAGCGGGGGAGAACTCCATCTCCGTTTGCACGGGCTGCGGCTGGTTAACCTGTACAGGCGTTTCCCTCGGCGTCATTCCGGCAATGATCTTCTGCTTCTTCGCGAGCTCATTGCGCAGCGCCTTGTTCTCTTCGCGTGTGTCCGCCAACTCTTTGCGAACATGCTGCAGTTCGGATTCGGCGTCCGAAAGAGATTTCGACGGACCGTCTTGACTCGCCTCGATGATTCGATTGCAGGCTTCGATGTGTTCGTTGTACCTGCGGATTGCCTCACGCGCGGCTTTGCGGGAGTATTCGTCGTGACGCAGGACGTCCGCAATCGATCGCGCGGCGACATCCAGGGAGCGCCTGTGACTGACTCGCTGAACACAGGTCACGGTGAGCAAGACGACAATTGCGGCGGTTGCTCCAAGGCCGTACTGAAAAT
>DASTBJ010000261.1:0-3901 GCA_035712125.1 Terriglobia bacterium | reverse complement strand
CGCCTAACGTTCGCGTATTGCCGCGCCGGACGAAGCGCGAAGCGTTGTTGGGAAGGCGTCGGGCTGCAACGCTGTCAGGCGGCACAGCCAGTTCTACTCATTGCGAGGGTTCGAAAAGCTCGAGCGGATTGCCGTCTGGATCTTCCACTTGGATCTGCTTGCCGCCCGGACCGATTTCGATCTCATTCCGAAAACGCACACCCTGGTTCTTCATATCGGTAATCTGTGTAGCTAAGTCCTTCACTTGAAGGACCACCCGATTCCATCCGCCTGGCTGCTGCTGCCGGCCATCAGGCATCGGCCGAGACCCGGAGGCTCCAGGACCGCTGAGGATCAGTTTGAGGCTACCGATTGAAACCTGTCCGAAAGCGGGAGGGTTTTGCCGGTCCAAGGTGAAGCCAAGCACCTGCGTATAGAAGGCAATGGAACGCTGAACATCTTTGACCTGATATCTAACGCCCCAAAGCCCCAGCACGAAAGGCTGTCCTCTTGTTGAAGAATCCATCGCGCGTTGTTTGCCTTGCATCGAAACGATCCTCGTCTTGTATGCCCCTGTCGCCAAAGTGGCTCCGCGGTGCCGCCTAACGTGGGAGTTGTGCGGCGCGCCGCAGCACGCCGCTCGAATAGGCACGTCGGCTCGCGGCGCGTCCGCACCAACGCCATGTTAGGTCTCGCCTCGGCGGTGCGGCTCGGCAGCGTGAATGAAAACGGTGAAGGTGTCTGCTGGACGGGAAGCCTCGGCCAGGTCTAATGCGTGACCTATCGCTCCCCGGTGATACGAGCCGTGGTTGACCAAATGAAAGATGATTTCCTCGCGGCTCAGAAGTCCGGGCTTCCCGTCGGTAAAGGTGAAGCGAACGGATTCCTGGAGCTGAGCCGGAGACGCTGACCGAGCATAGCTTTGAAGCCATTCGTTCGACGCAGCGAGTCTCTTGCCCAAGTCACCGAGCTCGGGAACTACTTCCGAGTTCGTGCTGGAGTGTGGCTCCTCCGTTCCCAGTAGCCGCGCTCGAAAGATTTCTTCTACTCGGACTATGTGGTTCAACTGCTGACGCGCAAAGGCCATGGCAGAGGGAAAGCTTTGTGCGTTGATCTCCGTCACTGCGTCGAGGGTGCGTCGATCGGCCCAAGCCTTGTAGCAAAGTGCGTCGAGAAGAAGCACGGTGGACGAGGGCGAGACCTAACGTTCGCGTTTTGCCGCACTGCATGGAGCGCGTAGCGGCGACGAGTAGGTGTTGGTCAACAACGCGGAGTTAGAACGCTGAGCCACGCAATCGGTTGTGGTTCGGCGCGCGAGCTCTGAGCAAACCTCAGCACGCCGCTGCCTTATTTGAGCGGCTTTCGGACCTCGCACGCTGGAGCGGCCTAGCGGGGCCAACGTGCCACGCAGCGCACCGGCCGAACGCTGGACCTGTGCGAGTGCCGGGACAGTGCGATGGCCGGAAGGCTGTGGCGCTGGCGAGCAGTGTGCGTTCATCTGGAGGTGCGTTCTAACGTTCGCGTTTTGCCGCGCCGTATGCGAGCGCAGCGAGTTGAAGGCGTCGGTCAACAACGCGCTGTTAGGCAGCACGTCCGCTCCCAGACAGTACGCACCTAATGCCGCCCCGCGGATCTGGTACATCGCCCGCATAGCGAGGTATCAAGTGCATGTGAACATGCATGCGCGATTGGCCTCCCGCTTTCCCGACATTCACCCCAATGTTGTAGCCGTCGGGAGAATGTTGCTTCTGGATTGACTTTTGAATCTCACTCAGCAATGCAAGGACGGCCGACTGTTCCTCCGCAGTCATGTCGAAAAAGCTTGCCACATGGCGCTTCGGAATTACGAGCACGTGTCCGCGGCTCAGTGAGTTGTTGTCGCGCCGAACGTAAGCCAGTGCGTTCTCCAGAAGCACTTCGTGCCGAGAACATAGTTCGCACGCAGTTGCTTCGGTGGCCATGGCGGATCGTGTCCCGTGCTGCCTAACGCCGCGCATCAGCGACGCGCCAATGCCCTAAGCCAAGAACGAATCTATCCGTAACGCGCGTTCGCTGCATGCGCTTGTTAGGCGTCACACGCGACATGCTAAGACCATCCATAGTTCTGTATTTCGCGAGAACGGTGCCTCTTCCTCGCCGCTACCCATTCATCGCCGTTCGCGTTCAAGAACCCACCAAAGATGCGGAGCTTCGTTAGATACGGAGCCTTTCGACCGCATTTCGCGCGCGGATCAGCGGACAGATCCCAGCGGCCGTTGAGGAGTTCGGGTGTGTCATCCTGTGGTGGGCTCCATTCGCCCTCGCAGCCTGCGCATTCGCGACAGACTTCGTTACCGCGTTCGGCGAGCCATACCTTTGCTGTGAGCGCATCGAGCGAGTCCCCAGCAAAGGACGTATCGATCTTGGCCGTATCTAGAAGCGTTGGGGTCAACGCACGTATCAGACGTGCGTTGTTTCGCATACCGTCATGTGCGGAGCGGAAATACCACGCTCGGTACCCATTCACCGAGTTGAACAGCCAGTCAAAAAGGTGCCGGGGCAACTCGACGCTGTAAGCAGCACGGGAAAAGGCAGGATCGTCATTGCACGGACCTTTGTGCCCACACAGGACACGCATTTCGCGGTGCACCGCGCTAACGATGCTCGCGAACGGCGGCGCGTCGCCTAACGAACGCCGACGGTTTGCGTCAACGGATTGAGCGAATTTCCAAACGAACCTCGACATTCGACTGTGACGCCTAACGTTCGCGTTTTGCCGCGCCGCATGCGCAGCGAAGCAAGCTGGAGGCGTCGGTCAACGACGCGCTGTTAGGCATCATCGCACCACCCGGACGCCTCCTGGTCAGCCACAGCAGCCCTTCTCGAGCTGAACAGGCGGACATTTGACGCTACCGTAAGAGCAGAAGATGCAACAGTCACCGCTCTTGGGCCGCAACAGCGTTCGACACTGTTTGCACTCATAAAAGAACAAGCAGGCATCGGTGGGCATTTGCTCCCCCGCACTGGCTCCGCAGGCTGGGCAAGTAATGACTGAGTGCGATCTCACCGAGGCCGCCATTCGATGATGCCTAACGTCGTGGTGAAAGGTGGGCCATGGTTGTGCTTATGGAGGCACAGCGGCTCATGGCCCGACCGTTCCACCTAATAGTTAGGCTACAGAACGCAACCGACAGCGGCATTCTCGGCATACTGCCTTAACTCTGGCCTGAGCTTCGGGTTGCTGCGAAGGAAGGCCTGGATGATCGGAGTGACTTGCGATTCGCGGTATAGCTGGATATGCCCTAAGCCGTGTAGCGCGCTCTCGATGCAGGCTGCGTTCGAAGAGCCAAGAGCGTACCTGAGAACCGATAGAAGTTCACTGTAGAACAGCTCCTTGTTTTCGTCAGCTTCCCAATAGCTAAGGGGCGTTACGTCCCAAAGCATGTAGCAGATGCTGTTGATTGGTTTCGCGCCGGCCTCGTCTATATGCCCGAGGACTGGCGCACAGCGCTCTTCAAAGCACTGCTTGTACAGGTGCTTGATGGACGCAATTGCCCGCTTTCTCGCATCAACCGGTACTCCGGCATCCATTAAGGAAAAGACTACGTTGGAGCACGAGTTATTGAATATGTAATTCAAACCATCGTTGACTTGTCCGTCCGAATAGCCGACAAGGTCTTGGCCGCAATTAAGGAACGTGTGCGTTACTAGCCCCACGATTTCATCGCTTGGTGCGTCGAAACGGGGCGCATCCATATCAAAGAACCAGGCTGGATCACGAACCGGATGGTCGAAGACGTGGGTGAGCCAGTTCCGGTAGCGCGGCGGCATTTCTGTAGCCTAACGTCCACGCTCACCGGCGCGCGCGGTGGGGCAATTGATTGAGCACGGCAGTCGCGCGCGCGTCCGCGTGGGGCGTGCTGTTAGAGGGCAGCGGTTACCT
>DASTBJ010000260.1:0-7004 GCA_035712125.1 Terriglobia bacterium | reverse complement strand
CGTTCGACTTGGTCCGGTCCGTCGGCACGACATGCCAATGCACGCCGGATGCCGCAGACGAACTTAGTTTTTGAGTTTCTTCTGCGCATCGTTCGCCTTTGTGCACGGACGCCTTCGATGAGCTAAGTCCAATTTAAGATTTTGAGATCTCGGATTTGAGATGCAGGACTCGTCCGATTTCAGATTCCCCACTCTTCACCCCCAAGTCGCCGGATTGCCCTCCCCTTTAGAGTTCTGGTACTCTCCGCCCCATGAAACGAACAATTTTCCCCGCCGTCCTCCTTCTGTTTTCGGTGGCTGCCCTCGCCCAACGCGGAGCAAACGCTCTGGGTGACGGACCGTGGACCTACACGACTTCCGAACGTGCCACGCGCATTCGCGTCTCTGTCGTGACGAAGGGTCTTTCGAATCCCTGGAGCATGGCGTGGCTTCCGAACGGGGACATGCTGATCACAGAACGCGCGGGACGATTGCGGATTCTGAGAAACGGCGTGCTGGATCCAACGCCGATACCGGGAGTGCCGCAGGCGCAGGTGGGAGGAACCAGCGGGTTGCTTGATATCGCGCTCCATCCAAAGTTCGCAACGAATGGTCTCGTTTACCTGGCCTACAACGTTTCAAAGCCGGCGCCGGTTGCGGCCGCTCCAGCGGATCCGGCTCCAGTCGCGGGGCGTGGGGGCCGAGGAGGCGGGCCGGCGAATGTCTATTCGACAGCCCTGGCTCGCGGGCGCTTCGACGGCAAAGCGCTTGTGGATGTTAAGCAGATTTTCGTCGCGGAACCGTGGATGGCATTGTCCGGCGGCGATGCGTCGCGCATTGTGTTTGGGCCCGACGGGACGCTCTTCATGAGTTCTTCCCATCATCGCGATCTGATCGCTCCGCAGGACCCGATGAACGATGCAGGAAAGATTCTTCGTCTCAACGACGATGGTTCGATTCCCAAGGACAATCCCTTTGTGGGAAAGCCCGGGTATCGTCCCGAGATTTATTCCATCGGTCACCGGACGGTTCTCGGTCTGACGTTCCATCCGACAACCGGCGCTCTCTGGGAAACAGAGAATGGCCCGCAGGGTGGTGATGAAGTCAACGTTATCCAGGCGGGCAAGAACTACGGTTGGCCGCTGGTTACGTACGGCCACGACTACGACGGCACTGCGCTCAACGAACGGCCGATACCTCCAGGCACGGTCCTGCCCATGCTGTTCTGGGTTCCTTCGATTACGACTTCGGGCCTGACGTTCTACAACGGAGACAAGTTTCCCGCATGGAAAGGAAATCTGTTTGTCGGCTCCATGACCGTTGGCCGCATCGGCGGCACGGGTCATGTGCAGCGCATCGTGTTCAACGAACGCGGAGAACAGCGGCGGGAATCGTTGCTTACGGATCTTCGTCAGCGGGTCCGCGACGTTCGTGAAGGCCCGGATGGTTTGCTGTACCTGCTCACAGATGAGATCGCCGGCGCACTGCTGAAAATCGAGCCGGCGCCGTAGCGACCGTTCCAATAGAACGAGCGATCCTGCTGAGGTCCGTGATACAAGCATGCATTGGATGTATCGCAGGATCAGGGAACTCTTATCTCGCTGGCTCCGTTTTCTGCGTGGTCTTCCACCCGCGTCGCCGCGTGATCCGTTTTCGTGGAAACCCGCGCCGATCAAACCGCGCCCGAAAAAGCCGAGCGCCGCCGTCGCGGTTGCCGAACCCGACGAGGATTAAAGGAACAGGTGCGCGTTTTCCGACTTTCGGTTAGAAAACATACGAGTTAAAGTACACGCCTCTAAGGGATGCCACGGTATGTAAATTTGCGACGCGCTGCGAGAAGTCTTTTCTCTTCTCTTCCGCCCTTTAGGCAATGGCTGGCAGAACTCGAGGCCACTCGATCACAAAACGTCGCGCTCAAGCGAGACTTGAGCGAACTCCGCATAAAATCCCAGCTGGTCTCGGATGAACTGCAGCGCGTGAAGGGCGCTCATAAACTCAGCTTCGCAGGAGGGGCGCCCCTGTTCGTTCCGGTTGGGCACTTCTATTCTCCCATTCCGGCATCGGAAGAACTGAGGGCGAGCGAAAACGATATCTTTGCGATTCCGCCCGCCGTTCGAGGCATCGACTTGAAGGAGAGCGAACAGTTGGAGCTGCTGGAAAAGTTCAGCAAGCTATATCCCGAGCAACCCTTCACATCCAAACCGCATCCGGAGCGTTCGTTACTCTTTCGACAATCCCAACTTCTCTTATTCGGACGGCATCATTCTCTACTGCATGATTCGGCATCTTCAGCCCAGGAGGATTGTGGAAGTCGGATCAGGACACTCGTCATGCGTGATGCTCGACGTAAACGAACTGTTCTTCAACAATACAATCCACTGCACTTTTGTGGACCCCTATCCGAAATTACTACGGACGCTGATCAAGCCATCCGATCGGGAACGCATTCGCATCCTTGGAAACAGGGTTCAGGAACTCGACGTCAGTATCTTCAGGGAGCTGGGTCCATCCGATATTCTGTTTATCGATTCGTCTCACGTCGCGAAAACCGGCAGCGACGTGAACTATATTTTCTTTAAGATCCTCCCCCTGCTGGCTCGCGGCGTTCATGTTCATTTTCACGACATTTTTTATCCGTTCGAATATCCCCAGGAGTGGGTGTTCCAGGGAAGGTCGTGGAACGAAGCATACATGCTTCGCGCTTTTCTTCAGTACAACCGAGCCTTCAAGATCCGGTTCTTCGGGTCATACCTGATCCACAAACATCGTGCTGTGTTTGAGTCGCAAATGCCGCTTTGCCTGAACAATACCGGCGGCAGCTTCTGGTTTGAAAAAACCACGGTCGACTCCGAGTTGGAACGTATGGACGCGCCGATTCAGCGAAGTCGAAAACGGTTCCCGAGAAGAATCGACCTTTCCGATCCGGAAGACTCCTGGCTTCTCGGAGAAGGTTGGTACGAAGCTGAACCGAACCACTGTTGGATGGGCGACGAAGCGACATTACGTCTCGCAGGACCTGAGAAACCGGGTCAGACGCTGATCGTTCGAGGCTACAGCCCGCACGTCGGCGGGGTCCGCTTAACGGCCTACGTGAATGACTTCTCTGTCGGTGTCATGCAACTCGAAGCCGAAGGCCCGATGGATGTCCGGTTTCCATTGCCTGCGACTCTTTTCCGCAGCCCCAGTATCGTAATTCACCTTTCCGTTGACCGGGTTATTCAAGCGCCCGGCGACATTCGATCCCTGGGATTGGCTGTCTCTGAAATTGAGATCGGCTGAGAGCGCGCATGAAGCGTGATGGAATCACGCTAAAATCGTCACCGCGCCTCAACCGTTTTCGCGCTCGAAAATATGACTGTGGCTCAGGTGTAAACGGATTCGAATCTCGACCCAGCCTACGTCTCCATTCTTCGTTTCCCGGCAAACATAAACGCCACAACAATGCTGATCGCATACAGCCGCGCCCATTGCGACGACCGTTGCACTCAGCAACCCGATACACTCGAGGGCCCTGGGCTTCCAGGCGATCGCGGTTGCCGAACACGACGAGGATTAAAGGCGAGGCGATCAGGACTTAAGACGTTTGAAATACATGTACCATGCTTCGCCTTCGTAGGACTCGAGAGCCACTAACTCCCATCCTTCCTCGCCAAGTGCGTTCAATTCGTTCTCTTCCAGATTGTCGGTTTTCTAATACTCCCTCCTGACGTCCATCAAGAGCGGACGAACCTCTCCATCAAAATGTCATCGACGTAGATGCCATCTGACAACTTCATCGCGTCTCGCGCGACACCGCACTGGACAAAGCCCAGCTTCGTATACACCGCAATGGCACGGCGATTGTCGGCACGGACCTTCAGGGTGATCTTCTCAAGGTCTTGGACCCCGCGCGCCCATTCGATGAGGCGTTCGAGCAGTGCAGTCCCGACACCACGGCTCCGCCAGGCGGGTTGAACGCTGATTCCAAACTCACCGGTGTGCGCGAGTCGCCGGCGTCTCGCACTGTGGAAATCGATGTTGCCGACGATACGTCCACCGACTTCTGCGACTAGCAGCAGGTTACGAGGATTGTCGTTGAGGTCACGGATCCACGCTTTCTCTTGATCCTCTGTCTTTTCGAACTCATCAGGGTCGATAACCATGCCGTCCCCGTCGGCGAAGATCGCTCGCGTCGCGTCCAGAAGCGCAAGCGCGTCGCGATCGTCGGCGCACCGGAGGAGGACTTCAGTTCCGTCTTCGAGCCGAATTGTTTTAGCCGGTATCAGTGCCATCGATTCGTCTCACGCGCGCAGGGACTCACTTTCGTTCCAGTAGTACCTGGAATTGAGCTCGCGATACTTTCCCTCATTGAGATCCCTCGTAGTCCGACGGAGCGAGAGCTAATCCCGACGTTTCCCGGAGGTGTTTCTCAGGATCTCGAAGGCAATAAGGACGACTGCGGCAAGAACAACGATTGACACCGCGATCAGCAGATAGCCGGATTGATTCCAGTAGGAAACGATGTCGAAGCCGACTTCCTGCATCAACGCTGCGAAAATTGGCGGTACGACCATGTTGCGAAGGCTATCACGCCTTAAGGGAAGGGCACAAAAAACGGTTTGTAGGCTGTTCCAACCAGGCAAATCAAACGCTGTGCGGTTCGATTACTCGAATTCCGCTTTTCCACCGCACCTTGCCGACGAAGGATCATGCGACGTTGAAATTTCCGGCGTTCTTTCCGCCAAGGCGGAAAAGGCGAAACAATTCGCTTCCTCAACGTTTGAAAGCCGCAACATCATCAGCGGAAAGATAGAGCCATTCGCCTTCCCCTCGTTTGTCGCTAACCCGCCTGTGCCAATACGCTTCAATTCCTGCTGGATCATCTGTTTCGATACCCGCGCAAATTCCGAATGGTTTGATTCGCGGCGTGTGCAAAGATGTTCGGCGGTCAATCTACGGGTTCGCGGTTTAACAGGCAGGTGACTCGCCGAATTGAAAACCCTTGCCCCTTGTCGACTCTCGGAGACCGCCGCCCGACCGAAAAAAGAAAAGCTTTTTTCGCGACTCTTGGGTCAAACTGTCGGACAACCGCAACCCGAGAGGATCAATGACAAAACTCATACTCGCGGCGATGCTCTCTTTGTTTCAGGCAACCGGCAATCCGGCGCAGTCGACCCCGCCCGGCGAACAACAACCCCGTTCTTCTGCTCTCGAACAGCGCATTCAACGAATACAGGATCACATCAAGACTTCTGTGTTCGGCAGAGGCTTGGTCGACGGGCCCACCCTGGCAGATCACATGGCCGCTCTCCACGTGCCTGGAGTCAGCATTGCCGTCATTCAGGACGGCGCGATTGCGTGGGCACGTGGCTTCGGGGTCACACGCATCGGCGGTCCGGCAGTAACTCCTGACACTCTCTTCCAGGCAGCATCGATCAGTAAACCCGTTTCGGCATTGGCGGTGCTGCGGCTGGTGGAATCAGGAAAACTCAACCTCGACACCGACGTGAACCAATACTTGAAGACATGGAAGGTTCCTGAGAATCAGTTCACTTCGAGAGCCAAGGTCACACTTCGGACCTTGCTCACTCATACCGCGGGGATGACGGTCCGCGGTTTTCCCGGATACGCCGCGAATACGCCGCTGCCGACAGTGGTTCAGATCCTGAAGGGCGAGCCTCCGGCGAATACGCCGCGCATTGTTGTGGATACAGTTCCGGGAAGGTCGGGGCGATACTCCGGCGGCGGCTATGTTGTCGCACAGCAGCTACTGGAAGACGTGACGGGCATTCCCTTCCCACAACTGATGCGGGATTCCGTATTGGCGCCAATCGGCATGACGCGCAGTACGTTCGAGCAACGTTTGCCCGCATCGTGGCTCCAGGCAGTGGCCACGCCCTATGACTCTGAGGGACGCGCCGTGCCAGGCGGACCGCATGTGTATCCGGAAATGGCGCCCGCAGGACTGTGGACAACGCCGTCTGATCTCGCGCGGTTCGCGATAGAAGTACAGAAAGCTCTGGCTGGGAAGTCGGCTGTCGTTTCCGCTGCAATGGCTCGTCAGATGTGGACTCCCAACGGTCAGGGTCCCGGCACACAAACGGGCGGCCGCCCGGAGTTTCCCTTTGCTTACAGCGGCTCTAATGAAGGCTATAAGTGCTATCTGGTCGCCTACAGCAACGGCGACGGCGCCGTCGTCATGACGAACGGAAACAACGGGGCGCTGCTCGCTTTGGACATCGTCAGCACGATTGCCGACGAGTACAAGTGGCCGGGCCTCTCAGTGAACACTGTGTTCTAAATTGGGACTTGGCGGGTCAATCCAACATGCCCGATAGACCTCGGACGTACTGCGACGGACGTGGGTTCTCCGCAGGGATTCCACGCGACGCCGAAGTACTTATTGGGAGCCAGACGTGTTCGGGCAAATGAACGCTAGCGGTTATACGGCGACTTGGAAAACGACATCAGAACGGATTGAAGGTACGCGTTACTATACGGATATGCCTCGGCTGAACTATGGCACGCTGCTTGAAAATATTGTTGTGTTAGAGGCAACCCGGATTTGTCATGACGACGAGACTCCAGACCAGTCTCTAGCATTCGCGAGTGCGTTCGCCATGCCTCCGCTGACACAGTGCTGGTGCATACCTAACGAAGAGACCAACAACCCATTATTTAACAATGCATTCCTTACTCAGCTCGCAGCGCACCGTCACAAACCACAGACTATTCAGGGTTTGTGGTCGCTTTGTATCAATAATATTCCGCGCGTTCCGGTCGCGTCATTTCACGGAGACCAGGCGATTCTCTACACGACCGCTGGCCCGAATGGTGCTCTCTTGGCATCCATGCTAACCGTTCAACGTGGCCGTGAAATTCACCTCTGGATAAACGATGATGGCGGACGATATCGTCACGACGCAAAGGGGAGTGACCGAAGCACACTCGACCAAGCTCGATTGCTCGTCGGAGGTCAAACGGCAGGTACGGCTTACGAGTTGTGTGGGACATTTCCAAACACTGTCAATTCTCTCCGCAAGTGG
>DASTBJ010000259.1:0-2229 GCA_035712125.1 Terriglobia bacterium | reverse complement strand
TGTCTTCCTCGGCGGTTCCCGCTAATCCAGGAAATTGCGCGATCGTCTAAGACTCGGCATCGGAATTGCATGCTTCTATGCGGGTTGAATGTGACATTAAGGGGAATGAACATGAAACTGATTAAGGCGATTATCCGCCCCCACAAACTCGAAGACACTATACAAGCGCTCGCCCGGATCGGAGTCGAAGGCATGACCGTTGTTGAAGTACGTGGCCACGGAAAGCAGAAAGGTCACACGGCTATTTATAGGGGTACGGAATACGACATCACTCTCCTGCCTAAGATGATGGTGGAGGTGATGGTGCCCGACGACTTACTCAATGAGTCGATCGAAGCAATTGTCAAAGCGGGACGGACCGGCCACATCGGAGACGGCCGTATTTTTGTACTGCCGGTGGAAGAGGTTTACACGATCCGCACAGGCGAGCGTGAAGTCGAACCGCAGTTAACCCGCCTGTAGTCCGCATTTACTTTGAAAGAACTCATGGCCCGGGACTCCACGCCGGAATCACCCCAGACATCATGAACGGACCAGATACAAAATTCGACGCGTTGTTGCCGGCTGAGATCGCTTTCCGGGCGGAAGAGATTGGCGTCCGGAAGGCGGGCCTCGATGGCGGACGAACGTTTGTGCTGGCTGTCCTCGCCGGCGCTTTCATCGCGCTCGGCGCGGTTTTCTCCACCACGGTTGCGGCCGGCACGAGCGCGGCGCCCTTCGGTTGGAGCCGAGCGCTTTCCGGAGTTGCCTTTTCACTGGGATTAATCCTCGTGATTGTGGGAGGCGCTGAGCTGTTCACCGGCAATAATCTCATCATCATGGCCTGGGCTAACGGGAAGGTTACGACGCTCCGCCTGCTGAGAAACTGGGCCATTGTCTATGCGGGCAACCTGGCGGGGTCTGTCGGAACCGCAATCCTCGTCTTTTGGGGTGGACAGTATGGCCTTGGAAATGGTGCCGTTGGAGCTGCCGCTCTGGCCATCGGCACTGTTAAGTGTGAACTCGGGTTCTCTGAGGCGATCGCTCTCGGCGTTCTGTGCAACGGACTCGTGTGTCTCGCGGTTTGGCTCAGCTACAGCGGCCGGACGACTGCCGACAAGATACTGGCGGTCGTGCCGCCGATTGCGGCGTTCGTTACCGCGGGCTTTGAGCACAGCGTGGCCAACATGTATTTCCTCCCCGTTGCATTGCTCATCCGCAAATACGCTCCCGATGCATTCTGGGCGAATATCGGGAGGGGGCCGGAGGAATTCCCGGCACTGACGGTCGCCAACGTCGTGTTCTCCAATCTGGTGCCCGTGACGTTAGGAAACATCATTGGGGGAGTCCTGCTGGTTGGCGCTACCTATTGGTTCGTGTACCTGAGAGGCAGCCGCGTTTCGTGAGTTCGACGTAACACGGCTTGCGGATTTCACTCAAGACTCCCCTCTACGCCCCGACAGCTTCCCTGTGTGTCTTGAGCAACGCCCCGATACCTCCTGCTGTTTGCAGGGCAGCCGAGGCTCTGCCCGTGACCACCTCAATCTTCGCTCGCTTACGGCGCGCATGCTGTACGGCGCGTTCCACCACATTGTCTACGGGTTGCACGCGAGAACCGCAATACGTGCAACGATTCACCCTGCGCGAAAATAGCGCGGTACACTTGGGACATTCGTGCCCCGGTAAGAATAATCCGCCGGCATAAATCAACTGCCACACGCTATTCGAATTCACGGCTTTGAGAGTGCGGCCAAGCCCGATGACCGCCTCGGAATTCTTGGCGGCTGCGGTGACGATATGGTTGACCTTCTCGACCTCTGTTTCGCGTTCAAACTTTTCCGCAACGGGACGAGTCCGCCGGAGTACATCGGCTGCCGAAGCTATCATCGCAATATCGATGCTGCCGATGATACTGAGGGCTAACCGGGCCGGAAGCAGTTTCTGCAATTCCGCCGTGATTTCAGGAGTACCTGCCAGGACTACGCGACGTAAGTGTCGAGCGTTCACGACAGGTTTAAGCTTGCTAATGACTTCGCGTAGGTTCGCGCGAATCTGATTGTCGGCCTTCTTCTGATATCGATTCGACGACTCCGCGTGATCGCTCCCCGTTGTCTTCACATGGCGCACGCGCCTGCCGTTGTCGTCCGAATGAGCGACTTCTTCGATCTCGCCCAGAGCAGCGACAAAAATGCGGGATTTGACCCGATCCACAAGCACAACAGCATAAGGCTCGAGTTCGTCCATTAGATT
>DASTBJ010000258.1:0-7215 GCA_035712125.1 Terriglobia bacterium | reverse complement strand
CCGACTGAACAATTCGCTACTCGATTTTTCCCGAATGAGCCGTATCAAGCCGGGCTGAGACCGACCAGCACCACGAAGAACCACCACTATGGGCTGCCGGGCGCTAACTTCTAAGCAGGGGGTCGCACGTTCGAGTCGTGCCGGGCGTATTAATAACTTACGAGCTTTTTTGAGGGTCTAAAAACGCTTCGTGTAACAGATATTAATGTAACAAATCAGCCCGAGTCCACACTCCGGGTACAGCGCCTTGTTCGGTTCCCAAGTTTTGGAAAGAGGCGATCGGGGCGGCACTTGCTGTCATGGGGGATCGAGACGCAGTCGCCTCGGCGCACCCGCAGTACTCCAAGCCCTGGCGCCACCGACAATTCCGGAGTTGATGCAACAGCTTGACGACCGATCCAGCCTTGACCTACTTTCGGCGATTTCGCAAAGGTCTACAAAGGGTGACGCGATACGCCAGGCCATCGCTGTGCACGAAGACACACTCATTCGCGTCCTCGAGTCATCGAAGCAGAATGCGGTGATCACCTCCATCAGTTTGATTCTTTATGGATTGGACTCCACGAAGGCAAAGGAGGCCAATGCAGCTCTTTATGCCCGGCGACAGGCGTTCAAGACGAGGGTGGCAAGCGATCGAAGAACCAGGGAGAGCACACCGCAGACTCTGTCACAGATCAACGCGTCGATAGTTCGGTCGCAGGATCCCGTCGAGGAGCTGCGCCCGGAGTCTGCCTTGAGTCTTTTCATCGACAATGATTCCCTTTTCATCAGTGTGCATCGGGCAGAAAACGACGATGCGCTGCTGCAAATCTGGAGGAAAACGGGAGACAAGTACGAGTTTCTCAATCGAGTCGAAACGGAGGGCGGCATACAGAAATTGAAAGACTGGGAGACCTTTGAATTCGGCCCCGATACATTCTTTCGCGTCCCCGTCGACATTCCGGGTAGCGGAAACTTCAAAGAGGAACATATCTTTCACATTGAGCTGCGTCAGCGTTCTGTCCAAGAGGTCCGCATAGACCGACCTGCGCTTTCTCTGCTCCCCGGCGAATACGTTCGAAAAGAGGGGGGCTACAACTTCCGCGACAACGGCATCAGCTACTTTTTCTATATCTGGACGAAAGACGGTATCGACGAAGCCAGCGTCGATTACAAGATCGAACGCGACAATGACGGAACCTGGGCTATGAAGCCCGGTGAGGTCAAGCGAACTCCTCAACCGAATTAATGACTCCGACTTCAAACTGCGGCAGACGTGACCATAGGCAAGCAAGACTGAACAATTCACTACTCAATTTTCCCGAATGAGCTGCATCAGGCCGGACTGAGACGAACCAGGCTCACGAAGAACCAGTCAGATGAGCTGCCTGGACCTAGCTTTTAAGCAGGGGGTCGCACGTTCGAGTCGTGCCGGGCGTATTTAGAATCGCTTTTTGGCCGTGGAATAAACGGATTCTACGGCCACACTGAATCCTGGAAGACTTCTCCGATTAGCGATCTCCGATAGTTTTCGATCGAGTTCAGAGCGTGGGAATTTCAGCCGCTGAACGACGGCGGTCTGCTCAGTTACGCGAGAGGGTAATGTCGTCACGATGATTGCAGATCGTTCACGTATAATCGCCCCTGCCAATAATGACAATCCGTACAGGCACCATGTTTGGAGGATACGAAATCGTCGGGCCGCTGGGCGCAGGCGGTATGGGCGAAGTGTATCGAGCGCGGGATTCCAAGTTGAAGCGCGAAGTCGCCATCAAAGTCCTGCCCGATGCGTTTTCGCGCGATGCCGAACGGGCCGCACGTTTTCAACGCGAAGCTGAAATCCTGGCTTCATTGAATCATCCGCATATTGCCGCGATCTACGACCTTGCGGAGTCTGGAGAAACGCGCTTTCTCGTTTTGGAACTTGTCGAGGGCGAGACGCTGGCAGAGCGAATCGCGCGGGGACCGATTCAAATCGACAAGACCATCGAGATTGCCAGGCAGATGACGGAAGCCCTGGAGTCGGCTCACGAACGCGGGATCATTCACCGGGATCTCAAGCCTGCCAATGTCAAGATCACGCCGGACGGAACCGTGAAGGTGTTGGACTTTGGTATCGCGAAAATGGGCGACGCGAAAGGCGACGGCGACGATCCGTCCAACTCTCCGACCGTGGCGACGGCAACGATGCCGGGAATGATCCTGGGAACCGCTGCCTACATGTCGCCCGAGCAGGCCGAAGGGAAATCACTCGACAGGCGTTCGGACGTTTTCAGCTTTGGCGCCGTCCTGTATGAAATGATTTCGGGCAACCCTGCCTTTGCCGGACATTCGATGGCAGAGGTCTTGAGCGCCGTACTGCGCGATACTCCGCGCCCGCTTAGGGCTGGAGCCGAATTCGAGCGCATCGTGGCTCGCTGTCTGGCCAAGCATCCCGCACAGCGTTTTCAAACGATGAAAGAAGTGAATGGGGCATTGGCAAAGGGTTCAGGGAAATCTGCTGATCATGAACCATCGATCGCGGTCCTGCCATTTGCAAATATGAGCGGCGACAAGGAACAGGAGTACTTCAGCGATGGCCTGGCGGAAGAGATCATCAATGCGCTGACGCACATTCCGGGTCTTAAGATCACGGCGCGCACGTCAGCATTCGCATTTCGCGGAAAAGAACAGGACATCACGAAAATTGCGGAGGTACTTCGCGTACGAACGGTACTGGAAGGCAGTGTACGGCGGGCGGGCAACCGGATTCGCGTGACGGCGCAGCTCATCAATGCGGAAGATGGGTATCATCTGTGGTCCGAGCGCTACGATCGGGAGATGGCCGACATCTTTGCGATCCAGGACGATATCGCACAATCGATTGCCGGCGCCTTGCAGTTGAAACTCGTCGGGACACCGGCCGAGCTCCAGCATAAGCCGGCGCTTCCTGCCTATGAGGCCCTTCTCCGAGGGCGGCATCACCTCTTCAAGTTCTCACCCGAATCATGGACGCGCGCCAAAGAGTCTTTCGAGAAAGCCATTGCGCTCGATCCTGCTTACGCAGAAGCGCACGCCTACCTGGGTCTGGGTTATTTCTTCGGGGGGACCAATGGTCTCCTTCCCCTAAAGGACGTGGCGCATCTCGTCCGCGCCTCGGCGCAGAAAGCGCTCGCTCTCAAGCCATCGGATGTGGGACCTCGCTTTCTTTTGGGTTCGATTGCGGCTGCGCACGACTATGACTGGAAGGCTGCAGGCGAGCACTTCGATGCCGTGTTTGCAGCGGATCCAGTAGTCCCGAATGCGCGATGGGCCTATGCCAGCCTGTACTCGAATCCCCTTGGGCGATTTCAAGAGTCGGTGGCCAAAATGCAAATCGAGGTCGAACTGGATCCACTCAACGTTCAGTGGCACGCCATTCTTGCTTCCCATCTGGGACACGCGGGAATGCGCATTGAAGCCATCACAGAGGCAAAGAAGGCTTTAGATCTGGATGAGAATTCCTGGGTGGCTTGGTTCGACCTGGCGGAATTCTATATCGCGGACCGGAGGTTCGCTGAGGCCGTTGCAGCCGGCGAAAAAGCCTATCAAATAGCTCCCTGGCACTCCTTTTGTAGCGGCATACTGGCGGCCGCGCTGGTCCGGGTTGGAGAAAGGGATCGAGCGCTGGCATTGATCCAGCAAATGGGAGATAACCCCCTCCCGGTGTGGGGACGGATCATGTATCACCTTCTATGCTCAGAGGTCGATGCAGCCGCCGACTGGTACGAGAAGGCCATTCACGAACGCGATCCGTTCGCCGTTATATTCTGTCAGGCTCCGTACGTCAGAATCTTGCAGGAGAGCCCGCGCTGGCCCAAGCTCGCACAGATGATGAACCTTCCACCGTTAGTGACCGGAAGGAAGCCTTGACAGATCAGGTGTTCCGCCACGGCATGGAATTGAACCCGGGCACAACCGCCAGTGTGGCAGCGTAATCGGCCGTTGCAGCAGACGGGGCTTGCCTCCCGTGGCTGATGTCCAGCCCGTTAGGCGCCATATAGATGTGAATCGGATTGACCACTCTGGTCTTGATTGCAATCGTTGCGAACGCGGCGCTATCCAAATGGCAGCGATTCCAACCATGAGCCCAGTGGCAGAACTTTGGCGCCCGATTTTTCCTGCGGCTTGTGGAGATTGAGAACGAGTTGCAACGATTGTCTTGGGTGAAGCCTGGTTGCGTAGTATCGGAGACTGCTACTGATAGCGTCATCTGAAGCCTTAACTTCGATGAGCCATTCCGTGCGTCTGTTGAGTGTCACGACGAAATCGACTTCGCGGTTTTCCTTATCGCGAAGATAGAAGACATCCCAGTTTTCACCGTAAGCATCCTTCCGGAAATGCGCATATTTCAGGAGACTGCAGGCTGCAAGGTTTTCGATTTGAGCTCCTCCGGTTTCGTCGTAGGCGGCCGCGCAATCGAAGAAGTAGACGCGCCGCTCTTTGCGGATGCTCCGGGCGAGACGGTTCGAATAGGGCTGGACCAGGAAGATCACGTAAAGTCTTTCCAGCAGTTCGACCCAATTCCTTGCGGTTGGCGGCGATATCCCAAGGTCCCGCGCCAGGTTATCGTAGTTCACCGCCTTGCCCACGCGTTCGCGAAGTAATTCGACCAGATCGGTAACCCCGCGCCATGAGCTGACCCGTGACAGATCGCGCACGTCTTCACGCGTTACGAGTTCTATGCGGTCGTTGCGCAGCCTGGCGGCCTCCTGAGGATTCAAGAAAGCTTCAGGAAATCCGCCAGTCTCCAACAGCCTGCGTACGCGGCCTGCCAGCTCCAGATCGGGAAGAAAGCGTTTGGATTCGGCGACATCGATCGGGTGCAACCTGTAGAAGTACTGTCGCCCAGTCAGCGCATCTCCAGTCTTGCGGAACGCATCCAGTCTCGCGCTGCCCGTAACCAGTAAGGGAGGTTTGTTCTGGAACTCGTCGGCAAGACCCTTAAGAATGTTTTTCCACTTCGGAGCCTTGTGAAATTCGTCAAGCACCACCAATGACGCATCTTTCGGCCAGGCCAACTCCCGGATGATTTTCCTGTCTCCGGCTATATCCCAATTGAGGTACTGGCCACTCTCATCCAGCAGAAACTTGGCCAGGGTGGTTTTGCCGCACTGTCGGGCCCCAGCCAGGAGCACCATTTTCTTTCCCAGGTCTTTTCTTACTTGATCGGTCAGATATCGCACTAAGCCAGTATGAATCTGACTTTACTTTGGTCAAGTCTGTTCTGATATTGCCTTCAGTTTGGTCATTTCCAAATTCCACCGTCAATCACCTGACTCCGGGCAATCCGAAACTGGACATCAACGCCCTTCGCTTGGATGCATTGAACTGAGATTTTCTTCCAGGTTCGTTTACTCCAAGGCTCCTTCCGCTCGAAGCAAGGCCACGGTCCGCGCTTTGTCCGACCGGTTCGGAGCATCCTGAAACCGGACGGCATAATCGCTCAACGTCCTTCGCATCGAACGCCGCATGGGGTGCTCCAGCCATTCCCACTCGAACTTTGAGCTTGGGCCAACTGGGAAAACCGAAAATCCTCGCGATCTGAAATTGAAGCAGAATGGGGACGAACTGCGCGGATGAAAATTCGTTTCTACGAAATACCGACTTCCCATCAACTGACGGTCTATTTCCGGGAATTTGGACTGCACGCCCGGTCAGCCTATTCCGCTTGGCCGCCTCCGATGCCAGCGGTATCATCAGCGCCGTCAATAAGATGGCCCCGAAAAACTCACGGCGTCTGAACGATAGGCTGCCTCTGCCATTTGCAGAGGGCCGGAATTGGACTGTACTGAATGTGAGTTAGCCGGAACACGAGGATTGGTGGTTTCAATGAAGACTAGATTCGGCGTTCTGCTTGCCATTACATTATTTGGATTTGTCGGAAACCAGATTCCGGCTCGCGTGACATCTGCGCAAAGTGTGACTCCGAGGCAGGCGCCCGCTGTGACCTTCTCGCGCATTCTGCGTGCCGATCAGGAGCCCCAAAACTGGCTGACCTATTCGGGCACATTGCGCGGCGAGCGTTATAGCAAGCTGACGCAGATCACGCCCGCGAACGTGAAGAATCTGGAAATAGCCTGGCTTTGGCAGGCTCAGTCGGAACACAGTTTCGAGGCAACTCCTCTCGTAGTGGATGGCGTCCTATACACGGTCCAGGCGCCGAACGATGTTGTCGCCCTGAATGCTGCGACCGGCCGCGTGCTGTGGAAGTACCCATATACACCCAAGAGTTTCCGCGTCTGCTGCGGGCAGGTAAATCGCGGGCTAGCCATCCACGGCGACACGCTGTTCATCGGTACGCTCGATGCGCACTTGCTGGCAATCGATGCCGTAATCGGCAAGCTGGTTTGGGACGCCATCGTCGCGAATCCAGACGACCCGGCCTGTCGGCCCCGCTTTAATTGTTATTCCATCACCCATGCGCCACTGGTAGTGAAGGACAAAGTAATCGTCGGAACCGCTGGAGGAGACGGCTGGATTCGCGCCTTCATCGCCGCCTTCGATGTCAACACGGGCAAGGAGGCTTGGCGCTTTTACACAACTCCCGCAACAGGGGAGCCTGGCAACGAAACCTGGTCTGGGGATTCCTGGAAGACCGGGGGTGCGGCGGTATGGGTGACCGGCGCCTACGACGCGGAAGCCAACCTGACGTACTGGGGTACAGGCAACCCTAATCCGAACGGCGATCCCGACGCACGTCTTGGGGACAATCTCTACAGCGATTCCGTAGTCGCTCTCGACGCGGACACGGGAAAGCTGCAGTGGTACTTCCAATTCACGCCTCACGACGACATGGATTGGGACTCTGCACAGGTGCCCGTGCTGGCTGACATCGAATGGCAAGGGCGGCCCCGCAAAGTAATGTTGTGGCCTAACAGAAACGGACTGCTGTACGTATTGGATCGAATCACCGGTGAGTTTTTGATGGGCAAACCCTTTGTCGAGGTGAACTGGATGGATGGCTTTGACGAGAAGGGCCGCCCTCTGCGAAGACCTGGGATGACCAGGAGGCTGACCAATGCGGGTTTGGGGGCGAAGGGCGATAATCCCATCAAGCCCGGTTCTGCAACGAATTGGCCCCCACCCTCCTACAGTTTGAGCACGGGACTCCTGTACACCGGCGCCCACGAGCGTCCTGACACTCCATTTTCGGCCCCGGCTTCCCCAAGCTTCAGCGCAATACGGGCCTTCGATCCTCAGAACTTGGAAATGAAA
>DASTBJ010000257.1:0-14933 GCA_035712125.1 Terriglobia bacterium | reverse complement strand
GACGGTCCAGTTGCTCGGAGTCAGCGCGCCCCGTGGCACGTCCTACGTTCTATCCCGTGACACGGCGGCCGACGGCAGCTTCAGTTTTAGCAATGTTCCTCCCGGCGACTACATGATCGAAGCGTCCCGCGGAGGTTACGTAACGAACACTTATGGAAAACGCGATAACGTGACTCCGCCGCAGATTCTGCAGCCCGGGAAAGTACTCTCTGGTGTCGAGATAGCGCTGACTCCGGGAGGTGTTATTTATGGCCGGCTGGCTGACGATCGCGGCGATCCTGTCATCGGTGCGACCGTGCAAGCCTGGAGACGGATCTATCGCGAAGGGCGCCGCGACTTTGTTGTTGCCCAAACGGTAACGAGCAACGACTTGGGAGACTACCGTCTCTACCTTCTTATGCCCGGGGAATACCACGTCAGTGTGACCGAGCCTTCACTGTTCGGAAGCGGGAGCATTCCATGGTTTTATCCCGGAGCGGTCGATCGTTCGGAGGCCCAGGCTATAAGTGTGAAAGCGGGCGAAATCGTCGGAGGAGTCAGCTTTCGTGCTGTGCCTACGCGGGTACAACGCGTATCGGGAGTTGTTCACGGCGCCGGCGGAGACGGGGTTGCGGTGATCCTGGCTTCTCGGGGCGGCAACGTTCGAATGGAAGCGACCGCAGACCCTCAGACCGGGGCGTTCCAGTTCGGTGGCGTGCCGCCGGGCGCATATACGCTGGTGGCACACACGACGAAGATGCAGTCCAGCATGCCCCTGGATATTCGCGGTGGCGATATTACGAACGCGCGAATCACGTTGCCTCCGGGATTAACGATTCCTGTTCGGGTGCGAATCGAGGGCCACGCCGTGCCGGACCCCGAACTCGAGAACCTTTACTTCACCGTTCGGCGAGATCCTGCAACCACGGGCCTGGCGGACGATATGTACTCTCCTTTCGCCGATGGGCGGCTGATGTTTGAACTCCCCGCAGGAGACTATCGGGTCGACATCACTCGACCTCAGGATGCTTATGTGACGTCGATGAAAATCGGGGATGTGGATGTTCTGAATCAGGGACTGCGCGTGACCGCTTCATCGGAAATTCCACTGGAGATTGTCGTTGGGTTAAAGCCGGGTTCGGTTTCTGGACGGGTGTCCGGGAAAAGCGGAGCGACAGCCGTACTGGTTCCTGATGCCGACCGTCGCAACCATCGTGCGTTATACAAGTCGGCGCGCGTGAGTTCCTCCGGTGAGTTTCAGTTTCCGAGAGTCCCACCCGGGGAGTACAAGCTCTTTGTGTGGCAGGAAGAAAATGGCGGACCGTGGCTGGATCCGGAATATCTCCGGCAGTACGAGGATCGCGCGACGCCGGTTCAGGTTAAGGCCGGGGCGAGGACAATCGTCGAAGGGTTGGTTCCGGTCTTCTAGAAAACCGGGGCCAGACATGTTGTTTCTTTCACCAGGATTGGAGGTTGGATAAGTACAACAGTCATCGGACAACAGTCATCGGATAGCCGGACATTGGGGGAACACGGTTCCTCGATGAGAAATCTCCGATGACTGTTGTACTTATCCAATCTCCAATTCTGTAGAGGGCAAAATGGAAACAACGGTGCCTGGCCCTGATTTTCCTTTCCACCCTACGGCAGCTTCGGCCTTTCAAACTTCACCGGAGCCGGGGACAGCGCTCTCAGCCACGCAATCAGCGCCTTCTTCTCGGCCGCCGAGACCGTCCTTGCCTTGAGTTTCGCGTCCTTGTGCGGGTTATCGATTCCACCTTTTAACAGCACATCCACAGCTTCATCCAGCGTCTTGCCGCTGCCGTCGTGGAAGTAGGGTCCTGATTCGGCGACGCTGCGAAGCGTGGGGGTTTTGAACGCGCCTGTCATGGCTTCGGCCTGTGGATCCTTCTTATCGGCAAGGATCTTACCGCGGCCCGCATCGGCACCCTCTTTGTTCATCCCGATTCCGATGTTGTGGAATTGCTTGTCGGTGTAGAGCGGGGGCGTATGGCACAATCCGCATTCTGCGGTTCGGAACACTTCAAAGCCGGCACGAACTTCAGTGGATACGGCTTCCTTGTCGCCCTTTTCGTATTTGTCCCACGGGGAGTCTTCTGATCGGATTGTGCGTACGAAAGTCGCCAGTGCCTGAACAATTCTGTCGGCAGTCGCTTCGCCGCCCATGGCGCTCTGAAACGCGGTTTTATAACCATCGATGCCGTTGAGGGTCATCGCCACCATATCCTGCGCTGCGGGATCGGTCGCCATCTGTCCATTCCAGGCGGCCTTGATTTGAGCTTCGAGGGTGGCTGCGCGACCGTCCCAGTACCAGGAGTCCTGGAATCCGACGTTGTACATCGTGGGCGTGTGCCGGGTGTTCGGTTTGCCATCGGCTCTTGTTGAGATCGGCTTGGCATCGGTCCATCCCTTTTCCGGCAGGTGACACGTTTCGCACGACATCTTGCCGTCCTTGCTGAGCCGTTTATCGAAGAACAACATCTTGCCGAGTTCGACTTTTTCGGGAGTGATGGGATTGTCCGCGGGCACGCTCATGTCTTCAATTCCGGTCGGGACTTTTAACACCGTCGGCTCTGGCGGAGGTGCCGGAGCTGCCGGCGCAGGCTCTTTATCGGTTGAACCACCACAGGACGTAAGGGCCAGCAGTGACCCGAACGCAAATATCCGTGCGAGTTTCATTGGGTTCCTCCAAGGGATTAGGGGACAAACCGTTCGTTTCTGCATCAATCCTTGTACTTCAGAACGCGACAAATCGCCAGTCTGACGAAAAGTTCAGAGAAACTTCAGTGGATTGTCGGAAATGGCAGCCCTACGATTCCAACGCCTCAGACTGACTAAAACTTCAGTTGGGAGCGGGCATATCCATCGATACGCTGAATGCCACTCGAGGCTTGCGTGCGAACGACCTTGAAAATTTCAAGTCTGCTAGAAAAGGGAAAACTTCTATGAATGTTTCCGACATCAAGATGAGATTGCTGGCCTGCTGTGTGTATGTCGCAGCGGTGGGGATGTTGGCATTCCCGTCCAGCGCGGCCGCTCAGTCCGGTGCGGCCACCGCCACCCAAACACCCGCCGTTCAGGAGTCCACGCCCCAGTTGATGGAGCGCATCCGGGAACTCGAACGGGAACTTGCACAACTGTCTGCTGCTGCGGCTCCTCCTGTCGCGCAGGCGGCGGCCCAACAACAGAACCCACCGGCGGGAGGCGCGCAACAGGCACCGATGCAGATGCCGATGCCGCCCGCGACTACAGGGCCTCTGAATCCGGAAAACACCCCTCCGGACAGCACCGATCCGCAAGCTCTGTTGGACCGTATCAAGCTGCTGGAACAGAGGCTGCGAGACCTCGAGTCCAGTGCAGTGCTGTCTGAACCCGAGACTCGTGTGAGAAAAGTCGATGTGTACGTGGATCCGGACGGCAATCAGTTTGACCAGCCTACTCAGGGCGCAAAGAAAACCACGACTTACCAGCGCGAGCGCGTGTTCCGCCGGCAGACGATCAATGAAAAGATCGAGGAAGCCCTGGCCGATGCCGCCGAGCACAATGTAACGGTGGGGGTCGATGCGGGCGTCGTCGCCCAGTATGCGCACCGGACGAAGGGCGAACCCACACCCGCCGATGGCCACTTTTACGAACTGGTTTCAGCCGATATCTTCTTCACGGCAGGAATCGCGCAGCACACTCTGTTCTTCGCAGATATTGTTGGCTTGAGCGGTCCGAACCCGGAAGGCGAAATGCTGGTGCGGACTCTGGTCAACGGGTACTCGGCTCGACTCGTAAATCAGAACGACATCAGCCTTCGTGAAGCATGGCTCCGAACAGAACTGTTCGGTCAAAGGCTTGCCGTTACGGCGGGAAGGCTCGACCTCACAAACTATTTCGACCACAACATCGTGGCAAACGACGAGACCACGCAATTCCTCAGCGATGCGCTGGTGAACAATCCGGCCCTGGGATTGTCCGAAAACGGCGTCGGCCTCTCGCTCGTTTACGATGCGAAGAATGGATTTAACTTCAAGGCAGGTTTTCAGCAGAGCAACTCCTCCGCGACGAGCCTGTCCGATTCGATTTTCAGTCTCGCTGAGATCGGATACCTGGCCCGACCGTTTGGCCTGTCTGAGGGGAACTATCGCGCCTGGTATCGGGTGGACAACAGCGGCGGCTCCGGCTATGCAATCGGCTACGGCGCCAGCATCGATCAAAAAATCCGGCAGGGTGTCACCTTGTTTGGCCGTTATGGTGCCTCCGATGCAGAGGTTAAGCGTGATCATTTCTACAGCGGTGGCGTCCAGTTCGACAACGGACTTGGCATATTTCCCAGCGACGTCTGGGGAGTCGCTTACGGCCAGAACGATTTTAGCGTCCGACCCAAGGAAAGACTGGTGGAAGGTTACTACCGGTTCAGTCTTACCGAACGGCTGAACCTTTCGTTCCACGCGTCGTATTTCCTCGAACTGTTGGAAGGCGGAGGAAACCTGGGTTATTTTGTGCCCGGTGTCCGTCTGCAAGCGAGTTTCTAATGCGGCGTCGCTTATACTCAGGAGAACAACATATGTTTAAAGCAAAACGCATCGTCAGGATTTCCGGACTCGTCATGACGGTACTTGGAATTGGGGCGGTTCTTGTCGGTGCACTGCCGGCTCCGGTCAGCCTCGGGCAGAACATCAAGGTCCAGGACCCGACATCCGTGGTCATGATCGTGAATCGCGACTCCAACGATATCTCGTTCCTGGATATCAAGACCAAAAAGATCGTTGGCAGGACATTCCTCGGTAACAACGTCAATCCCCATATGGTGATGATGTCCCCCGACGGACGTTATGTCGTCACGGGCGGAACGCGGGCCAACAAGGCGTACATCATCGATTCTCGGACGCTGGAGTTGGTTAAGGTCATCCCGACCGATATCGCACCCGAGCACCTGGCTTTCTCGCCGGACAGCCGCTGGTATTACCAGGGCAATCCGGATGGGGACTCCGTTTCCGTTATCGACATGCAGTCCCTGACGAAGATCAAAACGATCCCGGGATTCGCCGAGCCACTCAACATTACGTTCACGGCTGATGGTTCCAAGGCCTATGTCGGAAATTATGGAGCGCACTGGGTCGGCGTGATTGACGTCCGGCGGCACGAGCTTCTGAAGAAAATCCAGATCGCGGATGTACCCGGGGTTGCAAAGCTTGATCCGGACCGGTACCTGGGTGAAATCAAGGGAATCAACATCGCTGCGCCTTCGCTTGACGGTCGCTTCCTCTATGCAGCGGATTCCGATCTCGGCGTTGTCGGTGTCATCGATACACGAACCGACAAGGTTGTGAAGGTCATCCGGGTGGGTAAGGACCCTTGGCGCATCTACATGAACCACGACGGCAAATACGCCATTACTGCCAACAATGGCGACGAGACGATTTCGATCATCGATCTCCGAAAGAACGAAGTGGTTGCAACCCTCGAGGCGGGACCCGACATGACGGGAATCAACTTCGCTGGTGGTAAAGCTTTCGTGATCAGCTCGAGCAGCGGATTTGTTTACGTGTACAACATGTCGAGTTTGCGGCCTGCAGGCCGTATCAAGCTGGGAACCAATATCCAACTGGAAACCGCAACAACCGATGCCGCGGACGAAAAGCTTTATCTTGCGCAGTCGACGACGAACGAAGTCGTGATTATCGATGCCAAGACGGAAGCCATCGAGCGAATTGGTAATGTTGGGGTGTACCCATGGGGAACCCACATCATGGATAGTAAGGATAATTACTGCCACTGAGGAGGAACGCACGGTTGAACACGGCAAGTCGGGCCCAAAAACGAAAATTGGGGACCAGACCAATTAAGGTGAGAGGCTGGGGTGGTTGGTCGCCAGGAAAACCGGTTTCTTGGCCGACACCACCCCGCGCTTCGCGCCACCTCTCCTCGGCCGAGGAGGGGAGTCTCGCCTCGCGCCCACAGGAGGCTTAAGTTCCCGGGGGGACAGACTTACAACTTGAAGCGCATCTGCATTCTGATCGTTCTCCTTCTGGTCCTCGACATGGCCGCCGAATCGCAGGGGATTCGTGAACGCATTCGCCTCAAAAACAGAGACACCACGATTTCGGAAGCTCAAGGCATTGACGTCACGCTCACTCTCAGCGCAGTCGCGATTCGTCAGGTGCAGCAAGTCGTTCGCGCTGCCGGCACGATCGACAAGGACCGCAAGGTTCTGGCGGTCAGGGTGCCGATGCCTGAAGCAGCACTGATTAAAGTGGGGCAGCGTGCACGTGCGATCGCACCGGAATCGAAGTCTTCCATGTTCCAGGCCCGCGTGACCCGTGTCACCAATCAGGACGGGCGGGTGGTCGCAGATGTCACGCTTACCGGGACTGGTCTGGCCGACGTCAACCACTATGTGGCCGAAATCACGGTGGACCTGGGCTCGTTTCTATCCGTTCCCAACGAAGCCATCATCGAGGAGGGAGACCGCCGCGTCGTCTACGTTGAAGAGCAGAAGGGCAAATATGTTCCGCATCAGATCGAAGGCGGCGTTCAGGGAGAGCTCTACACTGCGATCGTCAGCGGGGTGAAGGAAGGCGACCAGGTTGTTACATTCGGAAGCTTCTTCATCGATTCCGAATACAAGCTGAAGGTGGCGGACCCGACCGCTGCTCCGTAGTCCATGATCGTCTCCATTATCCGCAGCGTCGTCCGCTTCCGATTTTTCGTTTTTTCCGTGGTCGCAGCGAGCATTTTCCTCAGCTTCTACGCTATCCGCAATGCGCCTCTCGACGCGATCCCTGACATTTCGGATCCCCAGATCGTGGTCTACGTCAAGTGGCCGCGGAGCCCACAGCTCATCGAGACCGAAATCGTAGAGCCACTGATGCGGGCCATGATCGGGTCGCAGGATATACAGGCAATTCGCGGCACGTCCCATATGGGGTACTCCTTCATCTACGTGATCCTGAAGGACGCTTCGCGGAAGGATGCGATCAAACAGCTGGTGCTGGATCGTATCAACACAATCCGTCCGCAGCTTCCGCGCGATGCGCAGGTCACGCTGGGCCCGAATGCGAGCAGCATGGGCTGGATTTACCAGTACGCACTCACCGATCGCGAACAGACACACGACCTTCGGGAGCTGCGGCTGCTCAATGAGAGCCTGATCAAGCCGGCATTGCAGACCGTTCCTGGTGTGGCCGAACTCGCATCGGTAGGAGGTCTTGAGGAGCAATATCAGATCAAGATTTACCCACCGCTCCTGGCTAATGCGGGTGTTTCACTACGGCAGGTGATTACCGCGGTAGAAAGCGTTTTTCAGGAAGTGGGCGGAAGAACCATCGAGGTTACGAACCGCGAGTATCAGTTGCGGGGCATTATCGGCAACGCCGACATCGACAAGCTGGAGTATCTGATAGTTGGACGCGACAAGAATCAGCAGCCGGTGCACCTGAGAGACGTCGGGTACATCCAGGGCGGATATGACCTGCGTCGCGGAACGGCGGACCTGAATGGCACGGGAGAAGTGGTCGGTGGAATCGTCATTATGGAGCAGGATCAGAATGTTCTGGCGATCACACGCTCGCTCGATCAGCAGCTGAAAGAGATTGGCGAGGCTCTGCCGGTTGGCGTGGAAATCGTCGCGACGTACGATCGTTCCGAGTGGATCTGGTCTACGCTCGAAGAATTCTTCGCGACGCTGATCACGGAACTGATCGTTCTGATTCTCGTTTCTGCTCTTTTCCTGGGCGAGTTGCGCGCTTCAGTCGGGCCGATTGGCGTACTCGTGTTGAGCACGCTGTTTACAGCCCTGCCGCTTTTTGCATTCGATCAGACGATCAATCTGTTTTCGCTCGCGGGACTCTGCATTGCCATCGGCGAGATTGCCGACGCGACAATCGTGATCATCGAGAATTGCGCCGCCGAATTGTCGGCACGTCCGGGCCTTGCGGGCGAGGAGAAGAGAGAGATCATCATTCAGTCGATAGCGGCGGTGGCCAAGCCGCTGCTGTTCTCGTTGCTGATCATTCTGGCCTCTTTCCTGCCGGTGTTCTTCCTCGAAGACCGCGAAGCACGGCTCTTCGATCCGCTGGCGTACAGCAAAACGTTCGCAATGGCGTTCTCCACGATCCTGACGCTCTTTCTGATGCCGATCATCGTGATCTGGATCTTTGAGCGCGAAGCACCTGTTACCGCAGGCGCCGCCCAGGACGCGGCCTCGTTGAAAATGGACTCCGGCGTCCGGAGGCGATGGCGGATTCTTGCAATCCTCGTGTTGTTGTTTGGGATCGCTGCCCTATTGCGCTTCAACGAAAATGCGCGCCGGTATTTGCCGGAAATCGTCGTGCTATCGGCAGTCACACTGCCTTCCCTGGTTTTCTGGTTTTTCCGCCGCCGGAGCGGAGGACTCCGGAATTATCAGGATAGTTCTGCGGTTCATGTTTATCGATCCGCTCTTGGATTCGCGATTCGCCACAGGTACCTCCTGACTGTACTGGGTCTGCTGACGCTGATTCCGGGCGCGATTCTTTTGACCGGATTTCAGAAAGACTTTTTGCCGGAGACCGACGAGGGCTCCATTCTCTATATGCCAACCACTCTTCCCGGGTTGCCAACGCGGGAAGCAGGCTGGGTGCTCCAGCAGATGGATAAGAAGCTGAAGGAAATTCCTGAGGTCGCGAGCGTGTTTGGAAAACTCGGCAGAGCCGACACCTCAACGGATCCAGCGCCTGTGAGCATGGTCGAGACCACCATTCTGCTGAAGCCCCCGTCGGAATGGCGGGAAGGTATGACGAAGGCAAAGCTTGTCGCCGAGATGGACCGCGCGATGAACATCCTCGGGTACGTCAACACCTGGGTGCAGCCCATTCGTGCGCGGGTGATGATGCAAAGCACGGGAATTCAAACTCCCGTCGGTATTAAGGTCAAAGGACCGGATCTGGCAAAGATCGAGGAAATCTCGGAACAGGTGGAAACCTTGCTCGCTGATTTTCCAGGGACAAAGACGGTGCTGGCCGAGCGCATTTCCGAAGGGTATTACATCGACGTTCAGAACGATTTGGAGAGGATGGGGAGCCACGATGTTACGGTTGATGAAGCCATGGATACCGTGCGTTATGCCATCGGCGGCGACAACATACTCAACATCAAACGTGAGAACGGCGCGACCATCGCTTTATCGCTCCAGTATGCTCCCGAGTATATCGACACTGTCGAGAAGGTCCGTCGCACGCCCGTCGTAACCGCGGCCGGCCGAAGCGTTGCCGTTGGCGAAATCGCAGACGTCTCCGTGCGAAAGATGCCGGAAATGATTCGCAACGACGACGGGCAGCTTGCCGGTTATATCTACGTCGACGTTCAGGGCATGACGGCTTCGGTTTACGTCGACAGGGCGCGCGAATTGCTCAATACGCAACTGGAACTTCCGGCGGGATACTCCATCGAGTGGACAGGCATATATCAATACACCGACGCTGCCCGCCGCAGGCTTTCGGTTGTTGTGCCGGTGACTCTCGTCATTATTTTTGCGCTGCTGGTCGTGGCGTTCCGTTCTGTGGGAGAGAGTTTTCTGATCATGCTGTCGGTGCCGTTTGCCATGGTCGGTGGTGTATTCCTGCAGTGGATGCTGGGATATTCGATGACGACCGCGGTGATCGTGGGATACATCTCGTTGTTCGCAGTCGCCGTTCAGACGGGCATTGTGATGGTGATGTTTATCCGCCATGCGCTGGACACGCGAGGTGAGTCCGAGTCTTTCGAGGATGCGGTCGTGCGCGGATCCACCGCCCGGCTGCGGCCGAAGTTGATGACGGTTGTGGCCGTCATCCTGTCGCTGCTGCCGGTCGCGTTCTCCACCAGGCCGGGTATGGACATCTTGAAACCCATCGCTGCTCCCAGCATTGGCGGAATGATCACGTCCGGCCTTCATGTGCTGTTTATGACGCCGCTGTTGTTCATCATTGGGGAGGACATTCGCAGATCGGCATTCGTGGAACGGTTGAGGCAGCGGTTACGCCGAACACCCACGTCATCCTGAGGATCTTCACTCCGCGGTCAGATTGATACGAACCGACTGTCCGTTGCCGAACTTCACGTTAAACTTCCACAAACCGGCCATCGACAAATTGGACTTCACCCGGTAACGACCAGGCGCATCGCCGGGAGTCGTTGTCGCGGCTCCGATCATCGGACTCATTCCGGGCATATCCATCACGGGTGCAACCTCAACGGCCCCCACATCCGCCGGCTGATTGTCGGCTGTCTTGCGGAATTCCAGCACGAAGTCGCTCGCGCCATTCTTGATCGATCCGGTTTCACTAAGCACCGTCACCGTGTATTCACCGGCCTGCTCGGTGCGAACAGGCTGGAGTTCACTGCTGTTTGCGCAGCCAAAAAGCAGGCCCAGAAGACCGATCGAAACCCAGAACTTCTTCACCATACGGGTGCCTCCACATTTCTGCAAATCATCAAATTCTAACCCGCTGGAGCGCGTCAAAATTTCTTCAAAATTGTGGGGTGATTCGATCGTCGAATGGTGGTATACAGGAGGCATACTTCGTCGGCCGGCACCTCCTTCTGGAATTGTCGGTGATCACGGCGGATTTGAGACCAGCGGCTCTCTCATAATTGTTTCCAAATACGGAAACGGCTGAGGACGTACACCTCGAGGCGAGCAGCGGTTGAAAGGAGGCCTTGGGAATGCCACCTGAAGAGAGTTGGGCAGGGAGGAGGACCTAAAAAAGCCGTTCCTCCCTGTCCGCATCTGTCCCGCCGTCACGTTACCACCTGCGGATTCTAAAGAACTTCCAAAACAGTCTTAAATTTTTTCCCGGGTTATCTGTCTAGTGAGTCTGGAGCCGCACGGATTCCTACGCCGGCATGAGGCCGGTCGCATTCCGTGTGCTTGTTACACCGGCTTTGACCAACAGAAAGGATGGAAGAACCGATGAGGCACTTGAAACTGTTAGGAATGTCGCTGCTTTTGGGGTTGGTGCTGCTGACCGTACCTCCGGTCGCCCTGGCCCACGACGGCGAAGATCACGACGGGAATTTGGAAGAAAAACACGAAGCTCTCCACGAACGGCTGGAAAATCAGCACGACAAAGCGCACGAACGCTTGAGAGAACAACATGCGGCACTTCACGAGCGGCTGGAAAACGCCGAGTTGACTCCGGAACAGAAGCGCCGGATTCACAATGCGGCCCATGACAGGCTTCAGAACACGCACGAGTCCGTGCACCAGAAGCTTCGCCGACAGCATGGGGCCGCGCACGCCAACCCGCCGCGGCCGACGCCGGCGGTCGCGCGTCCTGCCACCCCCGCGCGAGTGGTCCGCCCTGTGCCGGCGCCCGTCCGAAAGACTGCCGCGGCTCCCGTACAGGCACGTCGACGATAGCAGCAATGAAAATCGGGTTCAGACTAGTCTGACCCCGATTTTCATTGCTAGCCTTTAGACGTGAAGCGCGATCCGGATCCGTCGCAATGGACGGACTACAGTCATCACGTGAGAGTTGCAACGCGGCCGTCCGTACGATACATCTTGATCGGCCTTGGAGTCATATTCACGATTGCCGGGATCCTTGGTATTTTCCTACCACTCGTGCCGACAACGCCGCTTTTGCTGCTCGCCGCGACGTGCTTCGCCCGGGCTTCGACTACTTTCTACAATGCGCTCTTGAATCACCGATGGCTTGGTCCGCCGATTCGTCAATGGCGGGAGAGCCGCAGTATGACTCCACGCGCCAAAGCCTCCGCGATCCTGTTGATCGTTGCAACCTTCGCTATTTCGATTGCGACCGTGGTCCCGGCGACGGCCGGCAAAATCCTGGCCGGCCTGGTCGGATTGTCATTGGTTGTCTATCTTGCAAAGTTACCGACACGGTCGACGGATTTTAGGAAACGCTAACCACTCCCGCTATACTTCGTCTCAATCTCGGCTTCCTCCGTAACCGAAAGACACCGGTGCACCCGTAGACGGTGGCACGATAACCGCAGGCTAGCCCGGGTTGCCGCTCTTTTTCAAAATCCGGAAGTCCTGGCTGCGGACAACGGTGCATATCTGTTACGCGTCGTTAGCGCTGGGAGACTTCACTGTTGAAATCGCCGGAATTCCGCCAGATGGATACGTCAAGTCCGTATCTGTCGGGCGAAGCGATGTGTTGGTCGCCGGCAGCTTTGGACGCGAGAATTGATCACAGGCTACAAGATGATGGCATGACATTATGATGGCCATTGGATGAGTACTATTACTACCTTGGTTCGAGTCGAAGAGGAAACCCGTACCCGATACGAAGGCCAGCGACGTTCCCACTGGGATGCCGTGGCACGGCGTGAATTTCCCCGGGCCATTTCCAGTCTCTACCATCGGAGGCTGAAACGGGTATACGAACTCATTGTTCCTCCGGGAGTGTCGGTTTTGGAGGTCGGATGCGGGCAAGGGTACCTGCTTGCCGCCTTGTCACCCGAACGCGGTGTGGGCGTCGACTTTTCAGACGAGATGCTGTCACGCGCGCGGCAGGCGCATCCCGAGCTAACGTTCCACAGCAGTCTGGATGACATACCGCCGGATGAGACTTTCGATTTTGTCGTCCTCTCCGACATCCTGAACGATGTTTGGGACGTTCAAAGCACGCTGGAGAGTGTCCGTCGGTTCTGTAAGCCGGAGACGCGCGTCGCCATCAATCTTTGCAGCCATCTCTGGGAATGGCCTCATAAACTTGCCCAGAAGCTGGGCGTCGCGACGCCGCTACTGGCCCAGAACTGGCTCACTGTTGAGGACCTCTCCAGCATGCTGCGCCTGGCGAATTTCGAAATGATTCGTGCCTGGCCCGAAGTCCTCTGGCCGATCGTCACTCCGGGACTGGATTCTCTTTGTAATCGATGGCTCGTCAGATTCTGGCCATTTCGACATTTCGCGCTGACAAACTTCATCGTCGCCCGCCCCGTCGACCTGGGGCCCGTGAACCCTGCGACAGTGAGCGTGATCGTTCCCGCACGCAACGAATCTGGAAACATCGAAGGAGTCCTGTCGCGGGTGCCGATTATGGGTGCGGGCACGGAATTGATATTCGTGGAGGGCAATTCCACCGATGACACCTTCGAGAAAATCGAGCGGACTTTGCGGAAGTTTCCGCACATGCCGTCGAAGCTTCTAAAACAGACAGGCCGCGGCAAAGGCGACGCTGTCCGTCTTGGTTTTTCACATGCGCAAGGTGAGATCCTGATGATCCTCGATGCGGATCTGACTGTGCCTCCCGAGGACCTGCCGCGCTTTTACGACGCCCTGGTTTCGGGGAAAGCGGAGTATGTGAATGGTGTGCGTCTTGTATACCCCATGGAAAAGCAGGCGATGCGTTTCTTCAATTTGATTGGCAACAAGTTTTTCAGCCTGGCGTTTTCCTGGATACTCGGACAAACCATAAAGGACACGCTTTGCGGCACGAAAGTTCTTCGCAAGGTGCATTACGAGAAGATTGCCGCCAACCGTTCCTATTTTGGGGACTTTGATCCGTTTGGGGATTTTGATCTGATTTTCGGGGCGGCCAAGGGAAACATGAAGATGCTGGACTTGCCCATTCGATACCGCGAGCGCACCTACGGCGACACGAACATTAGCCGATGGCGGCATGGCTGGCTGTTGCTTCGCATGGTGGTGTTTGCGTTAAACCGGATCAAGTTCGTTTGAGAATGAATCTCGACGATCCCGCAACGACGCTGGCGCGGAAGAGGCTTCTTCAAAACAAGCGTTTCCTCCGTCTTGTCTATCTGGATTGGTATCACCACTTGCTGCGAGCGGTGCCCCCGGACGGAGGACCTGTCCTTGAACTCGGCTCGGGGCCGGGTTTCCTGCCTGATGTGATGCCCGATGTCATTACGTCAGAAGTGTTGCCGTTACCCCATGTCGGTGTTGTCCTCGACGCCCGGCACCTCCCAATCCGCGAGGGTTCTTTAAGGGGAATCGTGATGACGGATGTTCTTCATCACATCGCCGATGTACGGTCGTTCCTCATTGAGGCTTCCCATGCCGTCCGTCCCGGCGGAGTCATCGCAATGATTGAGCCCTGGCGCACGCCATGGTCGGAATGGGTGTACAGGCGACTTCATCACGAACCCTTCGATCCGCATACGCCGCGCTGGGAGTTCCCTTCTGCAGGCCCTCTCTCGTCTGCTAACGGCGCGCTTCCATGGATTCTGTTCGAAAGGGATCGCGAGACTTTTGAAAAGGAATTCTCTTCATGGAATATCGAAGAGATTCGCTTGATGATGCCCCTGCGATATCTGCTTTCCGGCGGCTTCAGCGCGGCGAGCCTTCAGCCTGGATTCACTCATGGATTCTGGCGCCGCGTCGAAAGCTTGTTGGAATCGTGGAATCGGAGCCTGGCGATGTTTGCGTTCATTCTGCTCCGGCGCGGGTACCCGCGGTCTTGATCTGCCAGGCTTCATAGATTCCGAACTCCGCTACCTTCTCGAATTCGCTGTCGATAAAGCCGCGAAGCTGCGTCATGTCTGCAAGGAGTTTGTGCGTGTGATTCCACGTTTCCTTCTCCAGAACGATCATCCTAACTTCGTTCTTGCGTAAGGAACCGACAACCTCCGCGTCCACTTCAGGCAACTCAGATCGGAAGAAGCTATGGTCGGGTATCAGAAAAGCCCACCGTTGCGGCGACACGCGCCCATGCAGACCGTACAGAATCGTCGTGTCGGGGAACACAAAGAAATTTGCATTTCCCGCCTTCAGCCATTGATTGAGAGCCTCAAAATCACGTGCGTGGACAACGGCACGGGCGTCTTTGTCACTTATGGGAGTAGGTTCACCCCATTGGAGCCCTTGCGCTCTGGGGATCGAGATCGGAACAAAGGTCGTCCCTTCCTTGAATTGGTGCACCACTCGAGACCATGAAACATCCACGCCCCCTTTGAACAAGGCGACGAAGATCAATAGTGAGAAAAGAAGATAAGGG
>DASTBJ010000256.1:0-2415 GCA_035712125.1 Terriglobia bacterium | reverse complement strand
CGGCCGCCTTTCGTCATCATGAAATGAAGATGCGGGCCCGTCGCGAGTCCCGTCTGGCCGACATTTCCGATCAGATCTCCCTGATCGACTCTGGTCCCCGATCGAACCGCAATTCTGGACAAGTGTGCATATCCGGTCGTGAGGCCGCCCGAATGCCGGATCTGAACAAGATTCCCATACCCGGAATCCCAACCTGCAAACGTTACGGTACCGTTGGCCACGGCCTGCACTTTTGTTCCCGTGGGGGCGCCGTAGTCGACAGCCAGGTGGGGCCGCCGCGTTCCGAGGATCGGATGCAACCGGCGCCGCGAGAATCCTGAAGTCACTCGTGGGTTGAATGGCAACGGGGAAGCGAGCAACGCACGCTTCAGCGCGTTGCCCTTCGCGTCATAATACGAGCCTTCGAATCGGTAGGCGCGATACGTCTTCTTCGAATTGACCAGTTCCGCAGCCTGGACATCGCCCCATTTGACGAATTCGCCTTCGTGGTAGTAGGCCGGAACGACGATGCGAATCCGGTCGTCGAGCTGCAAGTCGGAATTAAAATCGACGTCCCAGGCAAAGATCGAGGCGACCTTTTCGGCCAATTGGACCGGGTTACCCTCGTGGTCCCCGAGCGCCGCGTAAAGGCTGTTGCGGGCCGGCGTGATGTCGGCAGTAATGACGGTGTCGCGACTTTCCAGATCGAGCGTCGCGACCCTCGCTTCATACGTATCGGTCCCGCGCTGAACTTCGAGGATCTTCTCGTCGCTGATCTTATATTCGAAAGCCCGAAGCGAGCCGTGCGTGTCCTTCTCAAGCTTGAAGGATTTACCGGATCGGAAGTCGCGAACGTCGAAAACAGGCTGGATCAGTTTGGCCAGATTCTCGGCAAGTTCGCCGGGGATATCGAAATCGATCAGGGTTGCAACCAGCGTTGTATTGCGCTTGAAGGAACCTTCAACAACCTCGATGCGCGGCAACGCATCGAACATGGATTCCTCCCGGACGGGATCAGGTTTCCATAAACCAATGGCCTGGGGCAGGACCGAAACGAGCAGGACGAGACTTCCAAGACTTGTCAAAATGGCATTGCACCGCGTTGTAATAGGTCCGTCCTCCTAAAAAAAGCTGGCCAAATTCTAAGGCAAAAGCGCAAAACAATCGTCAAAAAACCTGTCAGCCGGCCCCCTACTTTCGTGCTGGGAAATAGCGCCGCAATGGCACGACAGGACGATTCTTCTTGAATTCCAAGGCGCTCCAAAGTTAATTGATGGAGTCCGCCGGCGACCTTGCGGAATTGGAGGCATAAGAGTGAGACGTTCGATCCGAATTGCAGTACTAACCATGGCGACCCTATTCGCCGTGGGAACGTTGCTCCTTTTCTCGCAGGGAAAAAAGGGCCAGGTTCAGGATCCTGTCTGCGACCTGTGGGTCGACAAGAACCCCGAACTCTCCTACGCGTATAAGGGCGACACTTATTACTTCTGTTCGAACCGCGATAAGGATCTGTTCAAAGCGAATCCTGCAAAGTACCCTGCGAAAAAGTAATTCTGCGTCCGCGCCAGAATCCATTTCCAAGAAACCCCACCGGGAATGCGGTGTCAGCGTGCTAGTATTTTGAGATTTTGTTTACGGAGGTCTTTCATTGATCAATCGCTCGGCACTTGCGGAAAAGCATCCCTGGACACAGCCCTGGTGGAAAGCGGATGGAGATAGTCGGCTGACATTAGCGTATCTGCTTTTGATTCACGTCTTGGCTGTTGTCGGGATCCTGCTCTTTCCAGTGCCCGGCTGGAAGATCTTTCTCGCTACGCTGGCTGCAACGGCGGCGGGAGGATTGGGAACCACGGTTGGATACCACCGAGCTCTTGCGCACCACGCCGTAAAGCTGAATCCCGTCGTCGAACAGATTCTGATTTTCTTTGCGGTATTTAATGGCTCGGGAGCACCGAGCACCTGGATCGCAAACCACCGGAATCATCACGCCAACTCGGATACGATCGACGATGTTTCGAGTCCCCGACACGGAGGCTTCTGGTGGGCACACCTCCGATGGCTGTATCAGTGGGACGCCTCGAGCATGGACAAATGGTGCCCCGACCTGATCCGATCTCGTTACCTGTTCTGGGCAAAAGCTCAGCCCTTCCTTATCGTTGTTTCTCTGACGTTTGGGTATTTCCTCTTTGGCTGGCCCGGACTGTTCTGGCTGGGCGCCATTCGCCTCGTTTACTGTCTTCACATGCAGGCCTTTGTGAACAGTCTTCTGCACCTGAAGCCGGGACTTCCTGAAGGTGTGGATTCCAGTCAGAACATCTGGTGGCTCGGGCCGCTGCAGGTCACGGCGTGGGGGGAGAACTGGCATGGAAATCATCATGCGCATCCCGCGTCCGCTTCCTTTAGCCGTCACTGGTGGCAGGTGGATATCGGCTGGTA
>DASTBJ010000255.1:0-3740 GCA_035712125.1 Terriglobia bacterium | reverse complement strand
GATGCCTCATTGTCGTCTTTCTCAGCCACCCGGATAGTCTTCGTAGATCGCCGTTGTGGGCTGCGCAGTTGGTGTCGGTGTCGATTCGACGACAGGCACGGTCAGGGGCACCAGGTTCAGCTTTACCGGGTTCGGCGTGAGTTTCTTGGTCGCGCCACTCGCGGCATCGACCGCAACGCCGATCAGTCCCCCGAGAATGACGTTGCCAGCCATACCTGCGGCGCCTGCGCCTGCAATCTCAGACAGTACATTGACCGTGGCTGGCTCGAAGCCCGCGCGGTCAATCTGCAACGTGTAGTTGCGCTTGCGCTTTAGTTCGATGCTGCACGGCGTCTTGCAGTTTGTGCCAGTCGGATTGATCCGCACGTCAGCTCCGGGCGGCTGCGTCTCAACGACAAGCACCTCTGTGGTGCCACGCGTGATGGTTGCGCACCCTTGCATGGCAGCGAGTGTCACAATTGCGGCTATCATCTTCAATATCATTTCAGCTCCGGTAGTTTGCCCGCCAGAGTCTCGACGACCACATGGCAGCGCGATTCAGAAAGTCAGGGTTGCGCAGGTTGTCGTGATTCGGCGACGAGCGGGGGATCCAATCGAAATAATGCGGCTACACACTTTTTCACAGAGGCGCTCTGTGATGAACATCGCGGCTCGTTGCGAGCAACCCCTACTCTTTGAACTAACAACGTATCGCAGCGCTGCGTTGTCGCGATAGCCAGCTCGAGATTGGGTTTTGGGCGTCAGTGAATTTTGACGATTGGCTGACATTGATAATCGAAACGCGTCGGGGCGGGCGGCACTGCTTGTCCCAATCGCTGATCGTCATCAATACACTCTACTGCCACCGCCCTGTTCGTTACTTCACCGCGCACGCGGGTAGTTGGCTGGTCGTCTCCTCGTCTCTCTGAGATATTCCTGTTGCGCTTCGCGCACCTGCTCAGAATCATTCCTCGGTGATGCGCTCACGCGGCCGAGTGACGCATGATGGAGATCATGGGCTCCCGGGCGACCACAACATTCCCGCGCATCGCTCGAACAGCACGTTTGGCGCGATTATCGGCGACCTTCCGAACGGGGCGCCGTCCGCATCGGTCACGCTGCGGCCGAATGGCGGCAACGGGAGCTGGGGGTTCTCGGTGGTCTATCCGCAGGATCCTGACGATTGAGAGTACGATCCCGTGGCCAAACGACGGGAGCAACATGAAACGGCGTACTTTGCTGGCGGCGTCCGCCGGCGCGATGGTCCTCGCCCCGCAAATGAAGGGTTCGCTCGCGACGGCGTCGGAATCTGCGCGCGCCAGGGATCTGTACGGGTTGTTAGGCAAGCTGCCGCCGCGCGATCGCAAGGTCGGCGCGCAGCTCCTGTCCACGGAAGACCGTGGAACGTACACGCTCGAAAAACTCGTGCTCGATCTCAACGGCATCGAGCCCGCGCCTGCGTACTTCGCGCGGCCCAAGGGTAAGTCGGGACGCCTGCCCACGGTGCTGTTCAATCACTCGCATGGCGGCGGATACAAGATCGGCAAGACCGAATTTGTCGAGGGCCGCGAATACCTGGCGAATCCGCCTTACGCGGAGTTCCTGACGTCACTGGATTACAACGCGCTGTGCTTCGACGCCTGGATCTTCGGCGAACGCGCGAAGCGCACAGAGCTCGAGACCTTCAAGGACATGCTCTGGCACGGCCAGGTGTTGTGGGGAATGATGGTCTACGACTCGCTCAAGGCGGTGGACTACCTGGTCACTCGGCCCGATGTCGACACGAAGCGCCTGGGTACCGTGGGAATGTCGATGGGCAGTTCCACGGCGCAATGGGTGGGCGCGCTCGACGCTCGCCTGAAAGTCGTCGTCGACATCTGCTGCCTCACGGACTGGCACACGCTCGTCGAAGTGGACGGTCTCAAAGGTCACGGCATCTACTACTACGTGCCGGATCTGCTCAATTACTTCACCACCGCGCAGATGAACGCGCTGATCGCGCCGCGGGCGCACCTGTCGCTGGCCGGAAACCAGGACAAGCTCACGCCGCTGGCAGGGCTCGAGAAGGTGGATGCGGAGCTGAAGAAGGTCTACGCCTCGGCAGGTCACCCGGAGAACTGGAAGCTGCTGCGCTACGACGGCGGGCATCTCGAGAACGCGCAGATGCGCGAAGAGATCCGCAAGTGGTTCGAGGAAAAGCTGTCTCCTGTTCCACCTTTCTCTCACGGTTAGGATGGAGAACTTATGAAGCTCTTCGGTCTCACATGCGCTCTTCTGTTTGCGTTCACCGGCGCAAATGGCCAATCGCTTTCTGACCAAGAGGCAGATTTGGCGTGGTTCAAACTACAGATCATGACTTCGGGGGAAAACGAAGCGGCACGGCTTACACAGCTGAACGCGCACGGCATTTCACAGTCGGGAGCGCGCGCCCTGGTAGCGCACGTCGACGGAGGTGAGGCGACGCTGCGAAAAATTTCCGGGTCGATCACAAATCTGATTTGCGACGATCAACAGACATTGCGCGAAGGCGGCCAGGAGGGATTCGCTCAGTTGATTGAGCGTTATCGCGCTGAGGAATCGAATACTCGTCGGAAGCTTGTGCAAGAAGCAAAGTTGCTGCTTGCGGATGCCGATCAATCGCGACTGAACTATTTAATGTCAGACGACGAACGTGGACCGAAGGCCGAGAGTCCGCCCTCTATGTTGGTATCAAGAATTCGCGAAGGGAAAATCTCAGTCGAGTTTGCCATCGACAGAACTTGCAAGAAGTAAGGCCCGACTGACCGCGATGCACAACTTCGCCGCCCGGCGACATGCGTATTTCCCGCGAATTACTGCAGCGTGGGCGTCCGGACCTCGACCACCACGTGATCACGCACGCTGACGCTTCCGCCCAGAAAACCCGGGCCGATCTCCATCGCGTACAGCAATACACGCGCGCTGCCTTCATCGCGCATTGAAGTTGGCCGCCCGAGCGCGCTGATCACCTCCAGCTCGCTCATGCCGGCACGGAGCCGCTTCCACACGGCGGCATCGGCCCATTGCGGCAAATTCGCGGACGTTGCACCCGACCCGGAGCCCCTCCTGCCAGTGGCCGGCTCGAGCCGGTCGGGACGCGTGCGCAGTTCGTCCACCTGCCGCGACAACGCCTGCACCTGCCGCTGCAGATTGCGCACTTCCTGTTCGAGGAACGAGAATCGGCCTGCATCCGTGGCTGATGCCGTCAGCGGCAGGATCAAAAACGCCACAAGCAACCGGAGCATGGAAGTCTCCTTTGAAAAAAGGCGGAACGGCCGCGCCGTTCCGCCTTCAGTTGGAAGCTTCCGATTACAGCAAGTTCACTGCAAAGCGGGCGTCGTCCAGTTGATCCACATGCCCTGGTTGAACGGCACGCCCGGATCATTTCGCATGATGTTGGTATTCCCGGTGCCGCCGCCGACCAGGAACTTCTGCACGTAGGCATTCACCTCGGCCTGCTGTGACGACGGGAAGCTGCAGTGGCCATGTTCGGTGGTCAGCGAGTATCCCATCCGGTCGGGGATGCCGAGCGCATCCCAGATGCGGCGCGCTGCGTTCGCACCGGTCCAGGAGCTCTGCGGGCCCAGCCACAGGATGTTGTTCTCGATGACCAGCAGCGCGCGCGGCGCGACCAGCCCTTCGATCGAGTGATGATCGAACGGTAGTTTGTTCACCGTGCTGCCGAACTGGCTGAAGTTGGACCTGAACCAGACGTTCTCTCCCACGATCTGCGACAGGGTCTG
>DASTBJ010000254.1:0-3291 GCA_035712125.1 Terriglobia bacterium | reverse complement strand
TGGGACGTTCTTCCCGACAGTCTCAAGACCGGCAACATCATCGACTATATCTGTAAGGAGATTGAGTGGGTTCGAGGTCAGTTAAGCTGAGCCTATGATCACTCTTCGGAAGAGCGCGGAACGAGGCCATTCCAATCGGGGATGGCTCGATTCTTACTTTTCGTTCTCCTTCGCGGACTATTACGATCCGAACCACATGGGCTTTCGCGCGCTGCGCGTCATCAACGATGACCGTATCCAGCCGGGACAAGGATTCGGACCTCACGGCCACCGCGACATGGAGATCATCACATATGTTCTCGAAGGGCATCTGCTTCATCGCGACAGCATGGGAGAGCGGCATATTCTGGGTCCCAACGAAGTCCAGACCATGTCCGCGGGCACCGGTATCGTGCATAGTGAATTCAACGCTTCGCAGGCCGAAGAAGTGCACTCGATACAAATTTGGATCCTGCCCGACCGCGAAGACGTTACGCCTTCGTATCAACAAATCGCGTTTTCACCGGAAGAAAAGCAAGGGCACCTGCGGTTGCTCGCCGGGCCCGACAAGGCAGCCACAAGAATCCACCAGGATGCGCGGCTGTATGTCACGGAAGTCGCCCCGCAACAGTCTGTCGCGCACAAGATTGATACAGGACGCGCCGCGTGGGTGCAGGTTGTGCGTGGCAACGTTGTCCTGAACGGACGAGATTTGAGCGAAGGAGACGCGGCAGCGATGACCGACGAACCTGAACTCACTCTCACCGGAGCCGCGAGCATGGGTGGTGAGGTTCTTTTGTTCGACCTGCGTTAAGTATCGACGTCAGCAAGATGAGTCAACCCGTCGTACTGGTTACCTTTTCATGTCACACCGGAGAAACAGAGAAACTTGCGCTCAGTGCGGCGGTTGGCGCGGTACAGGCGCGGGCCTTAATCCGGCTCCGCCGAATAGCCGATGCGGACGGAACCGATTCCAATGAAGACGCAATCCGTATGCGTAAGGAATATGTCGGACCAACCGAGGCCGATGTCCTAGGCGCCGATGCTTTGATTCTGGCGACGAGCGCAGACACCAACGTGCAGTCCGTGCCGTGGCAGGACTTCCTGAACCTGCTTCTGCGCCTTCGAAGCGAAGACAGGCTTAGTCGAAAGATCGTGGCATCGATCGGCAAGCTGGCCCCGACTCTAGCTGACCTCGGATTTGATGCTGTCATACCGGTGAGTGACCCGCTCTTACTTGGAAGGAGTGTTGCCGAAGCGGCACGTTCGTTGAAAACTTAATAAGGAGATCCCGTGAGTACCGAAAAGATCCTCAGCATCGAACCCATCCGTGGCGTGCCCTGGCAGACATTCGACCCTTTTCTCTTCTGCGTATATCACCAGGATGCCTTCCCCGCAGGCAATGACCGACTGGGTCCCGCCGCTTCCCTCTCCGGCCGCAACATCGGCATGGATTTTGAAGGCAAAGACGGTTGGAGGATGTATCACGGCAGCGTTGTACCCGGATTTCCCCAACATCCTCATCGCGGGTTTGAAACGGTCACCATCATGCGCAAGGGCTACATCGACCATTCGGATTCGCTCGGTGCGACGGCCCGGTTTGGACGAGGGGACGTCCAGTGGCTTACGGCCGGCAAGGGGATCGTACACTCGGAGATGTTTCCGTTACTCAACCCGAAAGGTCCAAACCCCGCCGAACTCTTCCAGATCTGGCTCAATCTTCCCAGTTCGGACAAGTTCGTCGAGCCCTACTTTTCGATGTTCTGGGACGAAGGCATCCCCCGACACACCGTGGTCGATGAGAATGGGCGATCCACCGAAGTTCTCGTCGTTGCGGGAAACCTGGCATCCACGAAAGCGCCTCCACCTCCACCGAACTCCTGGGCTGCACGCGCTGTCGCGGACGTCGCGATCTGGACGATAAAGATGGGTCCGAACGCACAATGGACCTTGCCTGCGACGGGCACCGGAATAAATCGAACGTTGTACTTGTTCGCGGGCAAGGCTGTGCAAATCGAAGGTCGCCCGATGCCGCTGAACACCATGGCTCGTGTCCGCGGCGATGCCGCCGTGACGGTCCGAAACGGCGACGAGGCTGCGGAGATCTTGCTCCTGCAGGGGCGACCTATCGGTGAGCCCGTCGTCCAGTACGGTCCATTCGTAATGAACTCTCGTGCCGAAATTCAGCAAGCCTTCGAGGATTATCACCGGACAGGCTTCGGAGGGTGGCCGTGGCCCGACGACGATCCCGTCTTTCCAAGAACCCAGGGCAGATATGCTCGGCACGCCGACGGGCGGCTCGAGCGAGTTGAGCAGGACTGAAATCCTATATGTTTTAAGAGCGGGCTCTTGAACGCCAGGAACTTAACGCTTATAGGTATTGCGAAAAAGTCCTAGTGCCTTCACGATAGGCGCGGACTATACTTCAGAGGCGATTTTCCACATTGTAATAAGCGAATGGAGTCTTGCTTACACTTGCTTGCCTGACAACAATGGATGTTGCCCGACTGAGGGGACGGACGATCACACTTTCGTCTGAAGGGTACTGACAGGAAGCATCTGAAACTGGTTTAAGAGGAAGTCCTTTCCTCTCGCAACTAGGCGCTGTTTGATTGATGTAGGAAACAAAGGTCGATTCATGCGCATTGGTATCGTAGCAATCGGAAATCCGCATTATGGCGGCGTTTATCAGTACAGCGCCACCATGCTCAAAGCCTTGCGCGAGCACTCCGCGAAGTGCGGCAACGACGAATTTGTCGTTTTTTCCGAAGGTGACATCACTGCTCTGGGATTGTCCGAGGACCAGAGATGGATGATCCGCCCCCAGCCGCGCGAAAAGCCTCAGCCCTGGGGCCGGCGAACTCTGGATTACCTGAGAGAAGCCCTCGGCGAAGGACCTCATCGCAATGCCTTGCGAAGGCTTCTGAAGCCAATCCGAAGGAAACCTTCCGATCCAGAAGCGGAGCTGAACCGGCCCAATCGCAAAGAGTACATCAACGACGAACTTCGTCGCGAAGGCGTCAACCTGATGCTTTACCCTTCGCCGCTGGCTGTCGCGTTTGAAACGGAAATACCATACGTCATGGCGATCCACGATCTCCAGCACCGCCTCCAGCCGGAATTTCCCGAAGTCTCAGCGTTTGGGGACTGGGAACGCCGGGAGTACCTGTTTCGAAATGCAACCCGCTACGCGACACTCCTTCTGGCTGATTCCGAAGTCGGTAAGGAAGACATTCTCAATTGCTATGAGCGTTATGGAGTCACGGAGGATCAGGTTAAGGTCCTGCCTTTTCTTCCTGCGTCGTATCTGCT
>DASTBJ010000253.1:0-4003 GCA_035712125.1 Terriglobia bacterium | reverse complement strand
CGTTGTGAGCAACCGCTCATGTACGACTGCATTTCAAATCCGAAACTGGAAATCTCAAACTGGACGCTTTACGTCTAGCGAGCGATCCAATTTGAGATTTCCAGTTTCGGTCCAATTTCGAAATTTCTTATCTGTCAAAATGCTTTCCCTACGGCGGCGCCGTCCTTATCTGTGACGATCCCCGCAATAATTTTCGACCATCGCGGCTTACTCACACCGCTAAGGATCTGCCGGGCACGGACGAGCGTGTCGGGCGTGGGGCGAGAGGTTCCGAGCGGTTTACCGGACGCATAAATCAGCAGGTTTTCGGTGATAGTGGTGCGAAACGCGTCAGGCCGTTGCAGCAGAACATTTCGTAGCGCGATGACTCCTTCAATCGGTGAGCCGTCCACGAACTTGCCGGATGCGTCAACTGGACCGACTTGATCATGAGTGCGCCAGGCGCCAATGGGATCGAAGTTCTCCAGCGCATACCCGAGCGGAAAGAAGTTCTGGTGGCATGTCACGCAGGGCTGGACCGGCAGAGTGCGTGTTTGAGGGGTAATCGGCAACTCGGGCTTCACGGGCGACGCATTGGGAAATGGGGTTGGTGGGGGTACCCCGAGAAAATGGCGGAGCACCCAGGTGGACCGTGAGGCCGGCGATGTGTATGCGGCATCCCAGCCATGCTGATGCCGTGACGTCACCATGAGAATACTGCCCTGGCCGAGCAAGCCCGCGCGCTCCGGAGAGGGCAACGTCACCATGCGAAAGTGCGTTCCTTTGATGTTGGGAATCTTGTAATGCCGCGCCAGTTGCTCGTTCAGAAATGTGTATTTCGCGCTCCACAGCTCTACGGGATCGCGGTCATCGCGAAGCTGACTGAGGAGGAACAACTCAGTCTCTTTAACGAAGGCATCCCGAAGTGAGACGTCGTAATCTGGAAAGAACTTCCTGTCCGGATCTGCGTTGCCCAGCTTATCGAGTCCGAGCCATTGAAAGAAGAACCGCGTCACGAAGGACTGGGTGCGACCGTCGGCGAGCATACGATTGATTTGATGCTCAAGCACGGCGGGTTCGATCAGCCGATTTCGTTTGGCGTCCTGCAGCAGTGAGGCATCCGGCGCGGTATTCCACAGAAGAGCGGCCAGGCGCTCGGCAATCTCCTGGCTCGTTGCGGGTTGTGTTTTCGAAACGTTCCATGCTTGCTCGATTGAAGTCAGCGCTGCGGCGTATGTTGCGCGATCGGGGCGAACTGCGCCGAACGGTGGCATCGTGCCCGCTTGAAGCTGTCGATAGGCACGTGCCCACACTTCCGGTTTTTCGGTGATGCGCGTCGGGTCAAACGGGTCGAGGAGAATACCGGACGGCGATCGCATGCTGCCGTCATGACACGTGGAGCAATACGTGCTGAAGACCTCCTGCAGGCTTGACGCCGACTTCGTTTGTCCGGCAGCGGAAATACCTCCTGAAAAGAGCCAGGCGATAATGACTAACCATCCCACGCGCATGTGCGGCCTCCTTATCAAGCCGCGCATAACCTACCGCAGGCGAGAGACGACAATCTTCATCGGGATGTTCGACCGCTGCAAAATTTTTGTATGGGCGCCTTTGCTATCCGTCATGTCAGCAGCTTCCTAAGCACGGCGACATCGACCGGTTTAACCAAATGGAGATCGAAGCCTACCTGCAGCGTGCGCTCCCGGTCGGCACGTGCGCCATAGCCGGTTAGCGCGATCAACTTAAGCTTGGGATTCTCCGCACGAAGACGCTCTGCGACTTCGTAGCCATTCAGTTTCGGTAACCCTATGTCGAGCAGAACAACATTTGGTTTGACCGCATTAAATATCTCGATTCCCTGGATGCCGTCGTGTGCGACGAACGTTTCATGGCCCATGAGGTTGACAATAATCGAAAGCGATTCGGCCGAATCGACGTTGTCTTCGATAATGAGAATCTTGTGCTTGCCCGCCGGCACAGGCAGCAACTGCGGTGAGGACTCGGCAGCTGGCTGGCGGCTCAAGGGCAAGCGAACCACGAACATGCTCCCATGACCGACGCCCTCGCTATGCGCCTGTACCTGTCCGCCATGCATGAGAACAAGAGTTCGAACGAGCGTCAGGCCAATTCCGAGTCCGCCTTCCGATCGTGCAAGGGATCGATCAGCCTGAGTAAATAGATCGAAGATCTGCGGGAGGAAGGTCTTTTCAATGCCGACGCCGGTATCTCGCACCGTCAACGTGGCGAAGTCGTTTTCGTGACCTGTCGAAATGTGGATCTGTCCGCCTGCGCGCGTGAACTTCACGGCATTGTTGATCAAATTGATGATGACCTGCTCAATGCGCGTGACATCGACGAAAACCGGAAGCGGCATTTGTGAGAGGCTCGTTGTCACAACGACCGATTTCTTTTCTGCAGTCATGCGCGCGTGCTGCAGGCATTTTTGAGCAAGGACCGTCAGGTCGGCGGCCTGCCTATCCAGTTCCACAACGCCGCGTGTGATCCGTGAAACGTCGAGAAGATCGTCCAGTATTCGGCTCATGTGCTGGGTTTGCCGCGACGTGATCTCGGCCATTTGGTCGAAGTGAGTCTCATCGCCACGAGTTAACCGGAGCACCTGGAGAGCTCCGGCGATTGCGGCCAGAGGGTTGCGTAGTTCGTGAGCCAGCATCGCGAGAAACTCGTCCTTCCGACGATTCTCTTCTTCCATCTGCATGTCGGCTTGTTTTCGTGGCGTGATGTCTGTCAAAGTGCCAACCCACTCCCGGACTTTGCCATCCGGTTCCAGGATAGGGACGGCATGCGCGTGGACATACCGGTAGACACCATCGGCGGCCAGTACCCGAAATTCGTTCTCATGGGGAGCCCCCGTGGCGAGAGAGTGTTCCCAGATTCGGGTCGCTTGTTCGACATCGTCGGGGTGCAGTCTGCTCGCCCAGCCACGTCCGACCGTGTCTGCCGGAGACTGTCCTGTAAACGCTGTCCATGAAGGCAAGGGCTCAACGACATCCCCTGTGGCGTTTGTGGTCCACACAACCTGACTGGAGGTCATGACCAGTGAGCGATACCGTTGTTCGCTACGATGCAAGGAGTCTTCTGCACGGTCGCGTCCGGCTTTCGTCACTGCAAGGGCAAGGCCCGTGATCGCAGCAACGAACATATACAATTGCAGTGCAATCAGATTTTCATGCGTGCTGCCGGATGTGAATGGCCCGTATCCCTTGACCGTTCCTAGAACCGCAATGGTGGAACTGACAACGATGCTGATGGAAGTTCCAAGAATTCCAAATCGCAGGGCGGCCCAGATAAGCACCGGCAGCACGGCATAGTCTGGTGCTGGATAGCTGGATACGAAAATCCGTGTCCCGCCAAAAGCGACAAGGCCAATGGCGACGAGGACGAGAAGGAGAGCGGCGAATTCCAAAGCTCGCGCGCGTATAGGCCGACGGGCCGGCGGTGAGAAGAGAGTGAGTACGAGAGGCGCAAAGACAACTTCGCCCAGCGCATCACCCAGAAACCACACGCCCCAAAGCGCATTGAAGCTTTCCCAGGGCTGCACGCCGCTGAGACAAAGACTCACCGTGCCGATCGTCGCACTGACGATCGTGCTGAGGATCGAGCCATAGAAAATCAGCCCGAAGAGATCTCTAAATCGGTGTAAAGAACGTTCGATTCCAACGAAGCGTTGGAGCAGGAATGCACCCGTCAGGGCTTCGAGTGTATTGCCAGCTGCGATTCCGATCGAGGTCAGTGCCGGTGTATTCGTTGTGACATTGGCGATGAAGGCTCCCATCGCAATGAAGGGCCAGATTCGATAGCCTAGAAGAAGCACGGCCGCCAGAGCAATGCCGGTCGCTGGCCACACAACCGTAACCTGCTCAGCGACGAAAGCGAGTGTAAGGCCGAGCTTGGCGCTTGCAACGTATGCGATTGCAGTCAGCAGTCCAAGAAGGAAATGGCGTTGGCGCTCAGTGCCCAGATTCATGCCTGCGTAATTCTAATGCAACCTCGCCCGGCGGAGAGT
>DASTBJ010000252.1:0-2078 GCA_035712125.1 Terriglobia bacterium | reverse complement strand
GTTATCGCAAGCTCAGGCATCGGATACATCCGCGAGTACAGCGCTAATCTTGCGGCGTCCGCACTTAAGGCGCGCATTCGCGTGTCCGCCCGAGTCTTGCGTGACGGCACCTTCATAGAAGTCCCCTTAAATCAAATCGTGCCCGGTGACGTCCTCATCCTTTCCGCGGGAAGCCTGGTTCCCGCGGACGCCGTACTCATTGAAAGCAGTGACTGCTATGTGAACGAAGCCACATTAACCGGTGAGAGCTTTCCGGTTGAGAAGCGGCCTGGCCTGGTTTTGCCCGCAACGCGTCTGGGAGAAAGAACCAATTGCGTGTTTGCGGGATCCAATGTGCGCAGCGGTACTGCACGGTGCATTGTCGTGAAGACGGGACGCGCCACGCATTTTGGAACCATCGCGCACCGCCTATCCCTGAGGCCGCCCGAAACGGAGTTCGACAGGGGAATTCGAAGGTTCGGCTACCTGCTCACGATCGCGATGCTGATCATTACGCTGGTAGTCTTCGCGGTTCATGTTTTGCGTGGACGTCCGCCAATTGACACGCTGCTATTTGCCATTGCTCTCGCAGTCGGCTTGAGCCCGGAGCTCCTTCCCGCAATTCTCAGTGTGAGCCTCGCCCGCGGCGCCCAGGCGATGGCACGTCGAGGCGTCCTCGTTCGACGGTTAAACGCGATTGAGAACCTCGGGAGTATGGACATCCTTTGCACAGACAAAACGGGAACGCTCACTGAGGGAGTCGTCCGGCTTGAGGGTGCTTATGATCTTGCTGGCGACTACTCGGCGAGGGTGCTCGAACTCGCTGCGATCAATGCCGCGACTGAAACCGGATTGGAAAATCCTCTCGATGACGCGATCCTGCAGGCGCGCAGACCAAATCTCGCAGAGCTGGAGAAAATTGCCGAGATCCCGTTCGACTTCATGCGGAAGCGCGTGAGTGTTGTCGTGAAGACCAACACTGGCGCCCAATTGATTACGAAGGGCGCGTTCGATCATGTTCTGGAAATTTGCGCAATCGATCCGGAGGCGCGTTCCGGACTTGAACAACGGTATCAGTCCTGGAGCAAACTTGGTATTCGGGTCGTTGCAATAGCGCAGCGGGATATTGAAATCCGGCCCGCTTATAGCCGCGCAGACGAGGTCGGGCTCGTTTTCTGTGGATTCCTCACCTTTGTGGATCGACCCAAGGAAGGCGCTGCTGAGGCCCTCGCAGACTTGTCGCGTCTCGGTGTCTCCGTGAAGGTCATTACCGGTGATAATCGATTCGTCGCGGGGCATATCGCTCAACTTGTCGGGATGCGCTCGACTCGAATGCTGACCGGCGCCGATCTGGATAATCTTCACGATGAAGCTCTATGGCATGCGGCCGAACGGACGGATCTGTTCGTTGAAGTGGATCCGAACCAGAAGGAGCGCATCATTCTGTCGCTCAGGAAGATGGGGCATGTCGTCGGATTTCTTGGCGACGGCGTGAATGACGCGCCAGCTATGCACTCTGCGGATACAAGTCTCTCCGTAGAGCAGGCGGTGGATGTCGCCAGGCAAGCGGCCGACTTCGTGCTGTTGGAAAGAAGACTCGATGTTGTTCGCTATGGTATCGAGGAAGGTCGTCGAACCTTCGCGAATACCCTCAAGTACGTCCTGACCACAACGAGTGCAAACCTGGGCAACATGGTGAGCATGGCGGCCGGTTCCTTGTTTCTGCCATTTCTGCCATTGCTTGCAGGCCAAATCCTTCTAAATAATTTCTTGTCGGACATTCCAGCAATCGGCATGGCGAATGACCGTGTCGATCCTGAACTGGTGGCGGGCCCGCGGCGGTGGGACCTCAGGTTCATTGGCCGCTTTATGGTCGAGTTCGGCATTCTCAGTTCGGTGTTTGACCTCCTGACGTTCGCCATCCTGCTTACGGCATATCGCGCTTCTCCGGAGGTGTTCCGGACTGGCTGGTTCGTGGAGTCGCTTTTAACGGAACTTGTGATCGCTCTCGTTGTGCGCACGCGCCGACCTTTTTTCGCGAGCCCGCCGGGCACAGCCCTTCTTTGGTTGACCGTAGTTCTGGCCGCCGTCACGCTCTT
>DASTBJ010000251.1:0-3092 GCA_035712125.1 Terriglobia bacterium | reverse complement strand
ACCAACTTCCTGGATTGATGGCGTGGGCGCCACCGTCGTAACTGAGATCTCCGTAAATGGCGGGGAATTCGCTGCGGGCCGACAGGGACAGTTTGCCGTCTGACCGCACCAGAATGCGCGTGTACTGCGAATTGCCTGACGCCGCGCCGGCGAGGACTGCGTTGTAAGCATTGGGAAGCGAGGTTGCCCTGACCCATGCGCTCCACGTCATTGCCGCGGATCCATGGTTGAAGCTTGCGGGCAGACGAATGTGCTGGGCCTCCGCAGCATTGAGGTTTACCGCGCCGTCGACATGTCCCGTCGTTGCGGCAGGGTCGTTGACCGGCGTTCCGCTGTTTCCAAAGCTGCTACTATCTGCAGCCGATAACACGCTTCCATTCGGCAGGTGCCCCACAAATTTGAAGTGGCTGTCCCACACCGCCGCAGGCTGTTCCGGCGATGCAGCGATTGCCGCATTGCCGTAGGCGACGTAAAAGACGGTGTCCGCCGTGCTCGAGAGTGACGGAATGCGCACCCACGCCAGTAGTTCCCCCGATCCCGGATCGTAACGTTCAATTTCGAAATCCAGCGGTGTCGTCAGGTCTCGGTTTGCAAAAAACGCGACATCGGCCGGCTTCCCTCCCGCCTGGCGTTCGACCCAGCCGCCGTTACTCACGCTTTTGAGATGGGGATGTGTCTTGGCCACCAGCACCGGAAAGTTCGACTGTGTGGCGGGGACGAGAGTGTGGTTGATGGTCAGCGGTCGAACGAACCGGTATTGCTCGGATCCGCCGTTGGAACCTCCGCCAGACTCGATGGTCAGGGGCCGATCCCCGAGATAGATGTAGTCCCGATTTCGCGTCGTGGTCAGATTCGGAAGAATCGTCAAGAGAACGCTGTTACTCACCGCGTCGAAGGTCTGAACAACCACAGGACCTGTTGTGGTTGGCGGGACCACCGCCCGTATGCTGGTATCACTCCACTTCATCGGGGTCACCGCGACGTTGTTGAAAGTAATTCTCGTGGCGCCTGGCAAATAGCTGTCGCCAAATCCCGACCCGCTGATGGTGACCATGCTGCCCAGGTAAGCTGTGGACGGAGTGATGGCAGAAATGGCAGGGAAAGTAACCGTGAAGTTCACGCTGTTGCTGTCCGTTCCGTTCACTCGGACCATCACCGGACCGGTCGTTGTCGAAGGCACCAAAGCCTCGATGGTCGTGTCGCTCCAAGAGGTTGGTGTGGTCTCGACGCCGTTGAACAACAAGGTCGTCGAACTCGGATCGAAAAACTCCCCAAAGTTGGATCCAGTCAGCGTGACCGGGCTGCCCACCGCTCCACGATTCGGATAAATACTCGAGATCGTAGGCCGTATCACCAGGAAACTCGCGGCGTTGCTGGACGCCCCGTGCACACTGACGACGACAGGTCCGGAATCGGTCACCGGAACCGATACTTCAATGGAAGTGTTGCTCCAGTTGTGGACCGGCGCGCTCACTCCGTTGAAGGTCACCACGCTGCTTCCCTGCGTGTTTCCGAAGTACGCCCCCTGTATCGTCACCCGGCTGCCGATCATTCCTGACGAGGAGGACAAACCGCCAATCGCGGGTGGGATGGAATTCGGGATCATGATGCTGGACGGATAAGATCCGCTGAAAATGATTCCGTCGAAATACACGCTGACTGTCAGATTGTGCTGCATGGGGCTCGCTAGAACATAAGCGCCGACATCCATCCGGTATGCCCGCGTCGTTGTCATCGGACTGGCAGCTGAAGCGGTGCACGATAGAATGTATTTCGTGACCGACGTGCCCAGCGCCGTGTTTCCGGTCGCCGCACACACGGGAATAAGATTTCCCCCCAGAACATCGTCGTTGTCGTAGGTCCACAGCTTCACGTAGGGATAAACCGTTCCAAATCCGGTGCTCTTCTTCATCCAGACCGTAAACGTCACGGTCGATCCCGCAAGAATCGTGCCCGGTGTCGATGGCGCAACGGATCGAAACGTTTTGAACACGGGATCCAGAAATGGCGCAGCAACATTTCGATAATTCGGACTTTGCGCCGTTGAAAATCCCTGGTCCGGATTTGCTAGCCGGAGCGTGGGAATCGTCGTCCACGGCGCCACCGTCTCCTTGTGCAGGTAATACGTAGTCGTCGCGACGGGTCCCTGGCCCCATCCCGTGGTGGGAATAGAAAGAATCCACAGGCAACCAACGACGACAATGTATTCAGGTATTCGTTTCATCCGCGAATTCTGCGGTGGTGCGGCACTACGGACAATGGCAGGAGCTGTGAGAAAACAATCAATTTCTGCGAGGCAGGATTCCCTCTCGGCGTATTTCGCTCGGACTGGCGCCGAGCACAGCAGTGAAGTAGCGGTACATCGTTTGTGGTTCATATCCATGTTGATAGGCAATCTCGGAGATCGTCTGATCCGGATGCTCATGCAACGATCGGCTCAGGCGCTCGACGCACTTACTGCGGATTAACTGCCTGCAGGTGGCGCCAAGATCCCGGCGCACGAGGTGCTGCAGATGGGACATGCTGACGCCGAGCCTTCTGGCCACCGTACCCAGAGGAGTCTTGTGGAGTTCCGGATCCGCCTCTAGCAGCTGAAGGAACTGGAGCACGGCAGGATGTCTTTCGACTCGCCCAAACAAAATGCAAGCCTCCTCTACTTCCGCGATCGGCCGCCTTCTTTCACGCGGAGCGCCATGCGGCGCCGATGTCCTTCAACCACTTACAGCGCGCGTGACGGCATAGTCGCGGAAAAGACGACGCGAGTCGGGAAAAACCGGACTTTTGTTCGAAAACCGACCATCCGAGACATGTGGGTGTTTCATTCGTCCCGACAACCTTTAGTGTTTGTGGCTGCGGCAGTGATCTTGCTGCGTCCGGGGTAACTCCCCCCTAGGAGGCTAAATGTTTCGATCACCACGTCTGCGAATACCTCTGCTTCTGACAGGTACGCTGACGCTTGTCGCTGTTAGCCTGCTGCTGATCATCTCGCCCGCTTCGGAAGGACAAGGCACTATCGTGGTCAATCCTCAGGATCCCGTCGTTGCCAATGCAGAACGGCTGATTGTCGAAGGACGCGAAACGTTTCGCTTCGA
>DASTBJ010000250.1:0-8631 GCA_035712125.1 Terriglobia bacterium | reverse complement strand
AAATTTCGCGAACGACAGACGCAACGGTCGAACGACCCTTCGAAGCCACCGTCACCAGTTCCCTCCATACGCGGTGGAGAACTCCGGGCTCGTGTGAGCCTGATACTCGTAATGCAGGGTGTTGATCTGACGAATGTGAATCAGATCATGCGCCAGCCACGAGCACAGAAGGTCGCCCGCACGAAGCGGCCCCATCTTCGGATGATTGTGAGTGATCTGCCAATTGACCGGGGGAAGAACCCGAAGCCATTCGATCGATCGCGCACGCTCTCGCGTAAAGCGATGAAGTGATTCCTGAAGGTCGCGCGAATTGAAGCGCCGCTCTACGACCGACCGCTCGGGGTCGATGTTGGGCCATTCTTTGGCGGGGTCTTCGAGAAGCAGTCGCAGGCGCGGCCGGAAGTCATCGGTCTCCTCCTCAGCCAGGTGATTGACGACTTCGACGATAGACCACTCGTCAGGTGCCGGCTTCCATGCCGCCTGGACGCTCCGGACAAGACGCAGCTGGCCCTGAAAAACCGCAACGTTTGATTCCAGTCGGTCGATCACCCAGGCTGGATCCATCGCCATGGTAGTTGCCTCCTCCCCCGAAACAATTTAATCGCTTAAAGGAGGATAGCGCGAGCGTGTTTGAACCTGCTACGGTCTCGCGGAGATGTCGCAAACTCCAGGAACCAGCGGTCGCTGCCCTAGAAAGGGATATTCAGACCTTCCTCGCGATGGCGGTACGACTTGTCGGCTGCCGTTATGGCTGGGAACACCGACACGGGAGCGGCACCATCGATTCTTTGACCGGACTTTTCGGAACAGCCGGCCGGATCCATGTCGATCCGCAACTCCCCGGGCTGGTCGCCGGGATAGGCGCAAACAACCACTGTCAGAACGGGAGCCGGGGTTGGCCGTGTGGCCCAGTAGGACAGCCCAAACGGAATGCCGAAGAGCAACAACCGGACAATGGTTCGTTTAACCATGGTGGAACCTCCCCCATAAGCGCGGCATCCTATCTGTCACAGACACCGCCCACAATGCACGGGCACTCCACAACGTATGAATTGGAGCTGAATTCGTCTGAATTCTGAGAGTTAGTCTTATTCAGCGGGCCAGATTGGCCGGCCGACTCAGGAACCGCCCATCCAATTCAGGATGACGGTGATGGGGGAGCTGGACTCGATAAGAGTATTCATTAGAAAGCGCTTACCATCACTGGAGACCACATATTGCTGACGGTCATTGCTATGAACAGCGCCGCCGACTCGCGTCGCAAACAGGGATACCGGGTTTTCGGGCCGGCTTTCGCGGCCATCTGCGCTATATCGGATCGGAACCGACATCAACTGCCCGTCGAGAGCGATGTAGAACAGCTCGTTGTTCCCTCCCCAGCGGGGTTGCGCTCCGCCGTTGGTCGAAACCGGCAGGACAATGGAGTCCGCATCTATAGGAAATGGTTGAATATAAACCTCAGAACGTCCGGAGAACGTCGATTGATAGGCGATCCATCTCCCATTGGGAGAGAATTCCGCCTCCCGTTCCTCTGCTCTGGTTTGCACAACAGGAAACGGCTTACCGGGCTTTCCCGCATCGTCGAACGGAAGGGCCCAGATGTCGTAACTGAACTCGCTACTGGCGTTGCGATACAGGAGATACTTGCCGTCGGGTGACCAACTCGACGCGCTTTTGGGCTCCTCGGTCCTCAGGAGAAGCTCGGTTTCGGGACCTGATATTGACTTCACATAGAGGTCATAGGCGCCGTCGCGATTGGAACTGAAAGCGATACGACGGCGATCCGGGGACCAGACAGGATTCACTTCCCCGGCGGCGTCCATGGTGAAGCGTTCGCGAACTCCACGTTCCACCTCCATCAGCCAGATATCGGAGTTGCCATCGACCGTTCGATACATCGCGATATGCTCGCCATCGGGGGAAAGCGTGGGACCCAGAATCCCGCTACCGTCAGGCTCGCCAACGTGTTCTGTCTCCTGACCGCGCCGGTCAAACCATACAAATTGCCGCTGACCTCCACCGGAACCCGTGCGGTAAATGATGGATCCGTTCTCTGAGGCGGAAATGGCAGCCAGGTTCATGGCGGCATCCACCGTAATCTGCTCCGCAACACGAAACGGATCGCCCGATAACGTTAGCGTGTCGGGATTAAAAGTCTGACCGAACAGGGCGGACTGCATGACAAAAAGAACGTGATTGGGTGAAACAAATTCAACGGCGGCATCGGCCATCAACGTGAGACGCTTCGGCGCATCGACTTTCTGAACGTCTCCAACGAAAACGCCGCGTGTCGCACCCGTACCTGTCACAAAGTAAAGAAAATGCCGGCCGTCGGGCAAAAACCGCGGGTGTCTGTGGCTGCCGGCATCTATCGCGGTTACGGCTTCGGTCGGACTATCCCCCGACGCCAGGATCTGAAAAATCGGCCCCCCTGAGTTCGGGGTGAAGAGGATGAGATCCTCACCGTTCCATGTCCCCCCGCGGCCGGCCGGAGCTTCAGCGAGAACACGGGGCAAACCGCCATCGATGTCGATTCGCTTCAGTGCACCATCTGCGAAGAATCCAATGGACTTGTTGTTCGGGGACCAAAATGGGAACAAGGCGTTGTCGGTCCCGGCGAGCGAACGTTCCAGGCCAGATTCCAGGGACCGGAGACGCAGCTGGGTCCGTCCCTCCGAGATCGCAACGAACACAATCTTCATGCCATCCGGAGATATTGCAACCGATGTCGGGTCTGCCGTGGATGGTGTCATCACCTCCAGATGCAATTCCCGAGTCGGGTTGGACGACCGCGCTGAGGGAATCGACTCTCGAAATGCAAACGCTGCAAGCAGAAGCACAAGTCCACCGAGAAGCCAGATAAGGGGCGAACTACCCTTTGGTTCCGAGGAGGACGCAGGCACGACCCCTGACGGCGCTGAAGATTGAACGACTTCAACATCCCGCGTGCCATTCGTTGGCGTCGAAGGTTGGGTTGCAAGTTCCGGTCCAGGTTCCTCCACGGAAGCGACTTCAGATGGTAGCGCCTCAACCACAGGCTCCTCGACCCACTCCAGCGGTGCAATGAAGCGGTAGCCCTTGCGAGGCAACGTTTCGATGATTCGTGGCGTTTCAGGATCATCTTCGAGCGCTTCGCGAACCTTCTTTATGGCGGTGTTAACGGCATGATCGAACTCGACAAACCGGCCCTCTTCCCACAGAGTCTTCTGGATCTCTGTGCGAGTCACAAGTTCCCCTGGACGACCAGCCAGAAGAGTCAGCAATCGGCCCGGTTGATCCTGCAGTCGAACCCGTCGCCCGTTTTTGCGGAGCTCGCATGTCTCCAAATCGAGTTCAAAGGTCTCGAAGCGGACACGTCGGGATTTTGGTCGCGCCAAGGCTTTCATGGACCAGAACTGTATAACAGGCTTGTCGTGGCCTGCAAATTTCCCCACTTATAACAACAACTTAGCTGTTCAGAAATGGTTCAGAAGTTTTATTTGCGCTAAGATCACTCGATGCCCCTCAGTCCGTTTCACCCCGTCATCTCGGATTGGTTTCAGGGCCGCTTCAAGGCCCCAACGGATGTTCAAATGCGTAGCTGGCCCGCAATACGGTCGGGCACGGATGTCCTGATCGCCGCGCCGACCGGTTCCGGTAAAACGCTTGCCGCATTCCTCACATGCATTGATGGGTTATTCAAGCAGAGCATCGACGGAACACTCGCGGACAGCACTCAGGTCCTATACGTCTCGCCGCTGAAAGCGCTCAGCAACGACGTTCAGAAAAATCTGCAGCAACCTCTGGCCGAGATCACGGAAGCGGCGATCGAGGCCGGCTTGCTGGCTCAGCCGATCCGGGTGACGGTTCGAACGGGCGACACGCCGATGGCGGACCGGCAGCAAATGCTTCGCAAGCCACCGCACATCCTGATTACGACTCCCGAATCGCTCTATCTTCTGCTCACGGCATCGCGCAGCCGGAAGATCCTGGAAACGGTCCATACGGTTATCGTTGACGAGATTCATGCAGTCGCGCCGAACAAACGCGGCGCGCACCTCGCGCTTTCCCTTGAAAGACTGAATGCGCTGACGCCCAGACCGCCGATACGCATTGGATTGTCGGCGACGCAGCGGCCAATTGAAACCGTCGCCGATTTTCTTGTAGGCAATCGTCCGCGGCCAACAATTGTCGACGTCGGGCACCGGCGAAAGATGGACCTCGCGGTCGAGGTCCCCAAGGATGAATTGGGTGCGGTGGCCACCAACTCCGTTTGGAGTGACATCTACGATCGATTGGCCACCCTGGTGACCGAACATCGTTCGACACTCGTGTTCGTCAACACGCGCCGCCTGGTCGAGCGCGTATCTCATCATCTTGAAGATCGGCTGAAGGAGACTCTTGGCGCGGATGCCGTCGCCGCGCACCATGGAAGTCTGTCGCGACAGATTCGGCTGTCCGCGGAAGAGAGGCTGAAGACGGGAAAGACGCGTGTAGTCGTCGCAACAGCTTCGCTCGAGCTCGGGATCGATATCGGCGATGTCGATCTGGTCTGTCAGATTGGGTCTCCTCGATCCATCGCGGTGGCTTTGCAGAGGGTGGGTCGATCCGGCCACTGGGTAGGGGCGTTGCCGAAAGGTCGTTTCTTTGCCAGTACACGCGACGAACTTATCGAATGCGCGGCGATCATTCGCGCGATTCGATCGGGCGATCTCGATCGTATCGATGTTCCTCCGGCGCCGCTCGATATTCTCGCCCAGCAGATTGTGGCCGCGGCAGCGACGCAGGAGTGGAAGGAAAACGATCTGCTCGAGCTCGCCCGTCGCGCCTATCCTTACCGCGACCTCGAGCGCCGCGATTTTGATGCGGTTCTTCGCATGCTGTCTGAAGGCATCACGACGCGACGAAGCCGCGGAAACGCTTATCTGCATCACGATCGCATCAACCATCGAATTCGTGCACGTCGGGGCGCCCGCCTTGCAGCAATCACGTCCGGTGGAGCAATCCCGGACACCGCGAACTACGCTGTTGTGTCGGAACCTGAAGGCGTTGTCGTTGGTAGCGTTGATGAAGACTTTGCGGTCGAAAGTCTTGCCGGCGACATCATGTTGTTGGGCAATACGTCCTGGAGAATTCGTGGCATCGAAACCGGACGCGTCCGCGTCGAAGATGCCCACGGCGCCCCACCAACAATCCCATTCTGGCGCGGCGAAGCACCGTCTCGGACCTACGAGCTTTCGGCGGATGTCGGCGCGGTACGAGAAAAGATCAGCGAGCTCAGTGCTGAGGACGCCGTGGCGTGGATGCAGTCGAGTTGTGGACTCGAGCGGAGCGGCGCAGAACAGGCTGTCGCGTACATTGCAGAAGGCCGGTCCCTGCTCGGAACGGTGGCCACCCAGACGACTGTAGTTGCGGAGCGCTTCTTCGATGAAGGCGGGGGGATGCAGCTCGTGCTGCACGCGCCATTCGGCGGCCGGATCAACAAGGCCTGGGGTCTGGCGCTCCGAAAGAGGTTCTGCGCGACGTTCGACTTCGAACTTCAGGCGGCCGCAACCGATGAAGGTATTGTGGTCTCGCTGGGAGAACGGCACAGTTTCCCCCTCGAATCCGTCTTCGGCTTTCTGCACCCGAACACGCTGCGAGAGGTTCTCCTACAATCTGTTCTGCAGGCGCCGATGTTCGCCACCCGTTGGCGCTGGAATGCAACCCGGGCCCTGGCTCTGCTTCGTTTTTCCCACGGCAAGAAGGTCCCGCCTCAAATCCAGCGGATGCGCGCCGAGGACTTGCTTGGCGCCGTTTTCCCGGCCGCCACCGCCTGTCAGGACAATCACCGAGGCGAGATGTATGTGGATCTTCCCGATCACCCGTTGGTCCAGGAAACGCTCCGTGATTGTCTGACAGAAGCAATGGATATCGACGGCCTTACGGGAGTGCTGACCAGGATTGCCTCCGGAGAGATTCGATGCGTTGCCATCGACACTCCCGCTCCGTCGGCGTTCTGCCACGAAATCCTCAATGCGAATCCGTACGCCTACCTCGATGACGCTCCGCTGGAAGAACGTCGTGCACGCGCTGTGGAAATGCGGCGCACCCTGCCACCCGAGATGGCCGGGCAAATGGGCGCGCTCGATCCGGAGGCGATCGCGGAAGTCGCGCGGGAAGCCTGGCCTGTGGTGCGCGATCCGGACGAACTGCACGACGCCCTGCTGACACTGATCTGGGTTCCAGAATCGACCGCGAGCGAATGGCAACAACACCTGGCCGGCCTGAAGCAGACGGGAAGAGCCCAGCAGATCTCCATCGGTTCCACAAGCGGCTGGGTCGCCACTGAAAAGTTGCAGGACCCCGGCGCAGAATTCGCGCAGAGTCCGCTGCCACCCTCTCTTGTACGGTCAATTGTCCAGGGCTGGATGGAAAGCATCGGCCCGACACGAAGCGACGAATTGGCTTCAACTCTCGGATTGCAGTCGAGCGACGTCGAAGCGGCGATGTTGCAACTCGAATCAGAGGGGCAGGTTCTCCGGGGCAGCTTCCGTGCACCCGCTGCTCCGGAATGGTGCGATCGCAGACTGCTTGCACGTGTTCACCGGCTCACCATCGGACGGCTTCGCAAAGAGATCCACCCTGTGACTGCCAGCGAGTTCATGAAGTTTCTCTTCCAATGGCAGCATGTTGAACCGGGCACCCGCCTGCACGGTGAAGATGGCTTGAATGAAGTCATCCATCAAATCGGGGGCTATGAGGCTGCCGCGTCTGCATGGGAACGTTTTATTCTCCCGTCGCGGATGGCAAAGTACGAACCGGAGCTTCTGGATCGCCTTTGTCTGAACGGGTCGGTCATGTGGGCTCGGCTGTCTCCACACCCGCGCTTCGCCGCGAGCGAGGACGAAGCGACCCGCCGCAGGATTACCCCGACGAGCGTCGCGCCAATTGGACTATTTCCGCGAGAGAACGCCGACTGGCTTATGCGACTGGCTGCGGGCGAAGGTCCGGGAGTCGATCGCGATACCGTTCTGACACCGGTCGCCCAGGACATTCGCCGCCTGCTGCAGGAACGTGGCGCCAGCTTCTTCGCCGATATCGCACGTGAGACTCGACACCTGCAATCCCAGGTCGAGGACGCCTTGTGGGAACTGTCCGCCGCGGGAGTCGTTACGGCCGATGGTTTCGACAATTTTCGGGCTCTGCTGGATCCGCGCCGGCGTCAGGGCCGCGAGAAATCTAAACGTCCGCGACACGGCGCAGGACGTTGGTCGTTGCTCGTGGCGCGGCGGATCGAAATCAACATCGCCGAACAGGCGGCACGACAGTTCCTGCGGCGGTATGGCGTTGTGTTTCGCGATCTCCTCGCGCGGGAATCGTTGAGTCCCTCGTGGAGGGATCTGCTGGTCCAATACCGGCGTATGGAATTCCGCGGGGAAATCCGCGGCGGTCGTTTCGTGGATGGATTCGTCGGAGAGCAGTTCGCATTGCCCGAAGCCGTGGAATCGCTGCGCGCGATGCGCCGCGAAGGATCCGGGAGCCGCTCGGGCCAGGAAATCCGGATATCCGCAGCCGATCCCCTGAATCTTGTGGGCGTAATTCTTCCCGGTCCACGCGTCCCTTCCAATCCGCACAACTATATTGTGTTCCGCAACGGTGTGGCCGTTCAGTCAGGCGAAACGTCGAACCTGGAAACGATAACCAGTCAGGTGGGTTAGATAGACTCGCTCCAGCCAGCATCAGGGCTGTAAGCCGATCGCGATCGGACACACAAAGCCGCGTGGAGCCAGGGGCTCTTCGAAATGATACGCATCGAAGTAAATCCGCACCGGCTTCGCCAACCCCTCGTAATTGAGCTCGTAGATATCGAGAATCACGTTGCCTGCAGCGACCGTTGTTCCGACACGCCGGAATCGCAGCGGCTGGCCCGAAGGTCCGCGCAACGCATTAAGATACTGCAACTCACGCGCCGGACCCGTCGCGCCATCCAGGCCAACCTTCACAGGGTTGGCCGCTGAGAAGCCGTAGGTGTCGTCGGTCGTTACAGGGCACCGGCCGGTGCTGCCATCGACATTTGCGGAGGCAACGGCTGTTGTCACAGGCGGAGCTGCGGGCGTTCGAAGATCGCTGAGATGGTCGCCAAAAAAAGCTCGCGGCAGCGATGGCGTGAAACGGCGCTGAGCTTCCTTGGTTTCCACACATCGCTGAATGGAACGGTAGAGCACGCTCCAGTCGTCCGACTGCGTCAGGTTGTCGATAAGGCAGCCATCCCAATACGTGTACTGGTTTTCGGAAGAACAGCCAAACGACGTTCGATCGGCGGATGCCGCCGTCAGGATGATACGGTTGGGGCGCTGCATCACGTGATCCACGAACACTCCGGAATAACAGGCTGAAATCAATACGACGGTCGGCTCGTCTCCACAGCCGCTCTCCAGAGCGGCGTTTAATCTGGCGGGAGAGATGATGGCAGCGTTTCTCAGAAAGAACCCCTGTCGCGTTCCATGAGAGGTGAGATGAACCAGGCACGCATCGCCTTTCCGCACCGACAGGCCTCGAAGCGCCGCCTCAAGATTGTCGGCTGTACTGGGAAGCGCACCGCGTTGTTGCTCGATCCGGCTTGCGGAAAGTTCGCGGATGTTGCCTGCCTGAAGCCCCATGCGGAGAAAC
>DASTBJ010000249.1:0-5314 GCA_035712125.1 Terriglobia bacterium | reverse complement strand
CGTCTGTTACGCGGGCAGATGCAGTTGTCTGACGTCGTGTTCTATGTCGTTTTCATCAGCCAGGAGCTCCTTTCCTCTGAAGCGGAAATGGCGCCCGTCATCCAGCCGAACCACATAAAGGCGAAGCTCGCGCAAAGCTTCTTCTCTCGCGCGATCGCCGGCGACAAAGGGTTCAGTGATTGCGGCCACGACGCCCTTTTGAAGGTGGAACCCTGGAATCGCACTCACAATTTGAACTTTCCCGCCAACATGCAACCTCGTCATAAGGCCTCCTACCCCATGAGTTCTTCCTCACGGTAGATACAGAAGAGAAAGCGATCGGAGCTTCGAACTTTTTGCGGGGGGGTCTGGAATTCAACGACGTACTCACGAACGCGGTCAACACGCGGAGGTAAAACCTGCATTACCCTGGCAGACTCTCCGCCACCGCGGAGCAAATCATTCCGTCTAACTTTTACTACGTCTCCGACGTTAAACGGCATCGCTTCCTCCTTGTAACCCGATTAGAGAAAGGGGATATGTTTTTGTAAAGAAATTCTTGAGGCAATTCCGTAACTTCTCCTCGTACAAAGGTGCCAGCACCTGGTTTTCTCATTTAGACGATGCCGAACCTGCGCGGTTAGAATCGAACACTGCGGAGGCGTATTGAAAGCAGCTGTCCTGCTCATCCTTCTTATTAATGTGATTCCCGTACCGGCGACACTCGCGCCGCAAAACGGAGCGAGTGTCGCCACCTCGACAGAAAAGAACAGCGGGTGGAAGGCGCAGTGGGGTATGCAGGAGCTCCAACTCCACGGAAAGCGGACCGTGCGATTCCAGGAGACCGGATCCGGACGACTTAGCGCTTTCTCTGGAGAAGTACGATGGTCGGTGGTCTCGACGTGGCTGGCGGACGGAGGCTTCCGCCCTCTGGAGACGGAAAGGACGGTGACGACTTCCGAAGGAAAGGTGCTGCTGGTGGAGCGTAAGCATTTCGATCCAACCAAGGGAACGGTGCGCCTGGAACGGACAAGCACGGGACAGGCTTCGGAAATCCGGCTTGTCGATGTCCCGGAAGACACCCTCGCGATTGAGGGTCTTGCCGGAGTGCTGCGTTTCGCCGTCATCCCGCAGTCCCGAGAATTTTCAGCTCATATTCTGACCAATGAACCCAAGGTATATAAGGTCAGCTTCGAATGGCGCGCCGAAGAGAAGGTCCGCACGCCGGCCGGCGACTTCGACTGTTACCGTGTGGAGATGGTGCCCCACCTGGGTCTGCTAAATGTGGTGCGTCCCTTCCTTCAAAAGACAAACTTCTGGTTCACTGTTGCAGCTCCCTACAACTGGATCCGCTATGAAGGTCCTGAAAGCGGTCCGGGTACGCCGGCAGTCGTCATGTCACTGTCCCGGGTAGAGTGACGGTAACATCACAGCGACATCAAAATGTTGTAAGCTATCAACGCTCGGCTATCCGACAGTTGCCAAGCTTCGGACGAGCAAATTCAGAAACCGAGTTACGCCAATTTCAACGCCAGGACGACGAAGTGAAGGTGGCAGGAATTAGCCAGGTAGCTTGTTTTTCAACCACGCGAAAGTGGCGGAACTGGCAGACGCGCTAGACTTAGGATCTAGTGGGGAAACCCATGAGGGTTCGAGTCCCTCCTTTCGCATAGAGGACCCATGAAAGCTGAATTGACCGACATCTCCGCTTGCAGGAAATCTTTCGACATCGAAATCCCGCCGGACGTCGTAGACAAGGAAATCTCTCACATTTCCCACAACCTCATGCATCGAGCCCGAGTTCCCGGTTTCCGTCCCGGCAAGGCTCCGGTAAGCGTGATCAAAACCCGGTATCGCGATGAAATCGTTTCGGAAATGCTGCAACACCTGTTGCCGAAATATTTTCTGGAAGCGGTAAAGGAACGGGACCTCGACATTGTTGACGAGCCTCAATATGAATCGGTCGATTACGACACGGGCAAACCGGTGAAGTTCAAGGCCGTGTTCGAAGTCTATCCGGAACTCACGATTACAAACTACACCGGCATTCCGGCGGAAGCAGTCTCTTTTGAGGTCACGGAAGCGGATGTCGAAACGACCGTGAAGAAACTGCAGGACGACATGTCGGAATTGACGCCGGTTGAGGCAGATAGACCGGTCCAACATGGCGACTTTGTGGAGATTTCGTTTACGGGAACTCCGGTTGGTCAGGAAGAGCCGATGTTCTCGGAGAAGGCCACAGTCGAGGTCGGCGGGCCTTCGACCCTTCAGGAGTTTACTGAGAACCTCACCGGAACCACGGTTAATGACGAAAAAGCGTTCAGCGTCACGTATCGCGAAGACTACCCGGAGCGACGCCTGGCCGGCCTGACCCTCGATTACAAGGTAAAGATCGAAGCTCTGAAGGAAAAGAAAGTTCCTGAACTCAACGATGAGTTCGCTCAGGGCCTGGGGCAGTATTCCACGTTCGAGGAACTACGTACGAAAGTTCGGGACGATCTGGAAAAGCATCGTCGCGAACACGCAGACGAGGAACTGCGCGAGAAACTGCTGCGGTGGCTTGAAGAGCACAATGAGTTCGAGGTGCCGGAAACGCTTGTCGAGCGGCAGATTCAGATCCGCATGCAGAGGCTGTTGCGCGACCTGTCACGACAGGGAATCAATCCGCAGCGTCTGGATGTGGACTGGGCAAAAATCAGCGCGGACCAGCGGCAGCAGGCGATACGCGACGTCAAGGGATCGCTGCTGCTTAGCTATGTAGCGCACAAGGAAAAGATCGACGTCAACGATCACGACGTCGAAACGGAAATCGATCGCATCGCGACTGAAATGAACAATCCGCGCCAGCGGGTCAAGGAGGTCCTGTCAAAGGACTCCGGAATGGCCCGACTGCGAAGCCAGATCCAAAACAAAAAAACGCTGGACTTTCTGAAGGAACATGCCGTTGTCCAGCCAGCCATTTCCAAACAATAGTCACGCTTGACCCAAGCATGCATCGGACTAAGAATGAAGTGCACGGTTCGAGAAGGGGAGTTATAGAACCATGACCCTGGTCCCAATGGTTGTTGAACAAACGAATCGCGGCGAACGCGCTTACGATATCTATTCGCGTCTGTTGCGTGACAGCATCATCTTCATCGGCACCCCTATCGACGACAATGTCGCCAACCTTGTTATTGCTCAACTGCTCTTTCTGGAAGCTGAAGATCCGGAGCGCGACATCTCGCTGTACATTAACAGCCCCGGTGGATCCATCACGGCAGGCCTCGCGATTTACGACACGCTCCAGTTCATCAAGAACGACGTGACGACGATTTGCGTTGGACAAGCTGCGAGCATGGCCGCCGTACTCCTCGCTGCCGGAACGGCGAAGAAACGCTTCGCGTTACCGCATGCCAAAATTCTCATCCATCAACCGTGGATGAGCGGCCTGCAGGGGCAGGCGACAGACATAGAGATCCACGCGAAAGAAATTCTGCGCATGAGAACGATTCTGAACAAGATTCTTGCGGGACATACTCATCAAACCAAAGATCGTATTGAGAAGGATGTCGAGCGGGACTACATCATGACGGCAGAGCAGGCAAAAGACTATGGTATTATCGATGAGGTCATCTCAAAAAGAACATGAAGAAGAACAGTGACGACGTCCTGCGTTGTTCCTTCTGCAACAAAAGCCAGAACGAAGTTCGAAAGCTGATTGCAGGTCCAACGGTTTTTATCTGTGACGAATGCGTCGGTGTCTGCCAGGACATCATTGACGAAGATCAAAATTACGAACCCTCCAGTAAAAACGTTCACCTTCCCAAGCCACCCGACATCAAAGCGTTTCTGGACCAATACGTCATCGGCCAGGACAAATCGAAGAAGAAACTGGCAGTCGCCGTCTACAACCACTACAAACGCATTGAACTGTCGCGAAAGAAATCGGACGTTGAACTGCAGAAATCCAACATTCTTCTTATTGGGCCAACCGGAACCGGAAAGACACTACTTGCGCAGACGCTGGCCCGCCTTCTCAGTGTCCCGTTCGCTATCGTTGACGCGACCACACTGACCGAAGCCGGCTACGTCGGCGAAGACGTCGAAAACATCATTCTCCGGCTCATTCAAAACGCTGGTGGAGATATCGAACGCGCCCAGACCGGTATCATCTATATAGATGAGATCGACAAGATCGGTCGAAAGGATGAAAACCCGTCAATTACTCGAGATGTTTCAGGTGAAGGCGTCCAACAGGCGCTTCTGAAGATGCTCGAGGGGACGGTTGCTAATGTTCCGCCCCAGGGCGGCCGAAAACATCCTCATCAGGAATTTACGCAGGTGGATACGACCAACATCCTGTTCATCTGTGGTGGAGCGTTCGTCGGCCTGGAGAAGCTCATCGAGAAGAGACTGGCGGTCCGCAGCACGATGGGTTTCCAGGGTGAGGTGCGCACGAAGAACGACAGCGCGCGATCGGAGTTCCTGGAGCGCGTTGAGCCGGAAGATCTTATCAAGTTTGGTATGATTCCCGAGTTCGTGGGGCGGGTCCCTGTGGTCGCAACCCTGCACGATCTCGACCAGAAAGCGCTCGTTGAAATTCTCACGCGTCCGAAGAACGCCCTGGTCAAGCAATACCAGAGGCTGTTCGAATACGAGAATGTAAAGCTTCGATTCACTGAGGAAGCACTCGAGGCAATTGCAAATGACTCGATCAAAAGAAACGTGGGAGCTCGCGGCCTGAGAATCATTCTCGAAGAGTTGATGTTGGATCTGATGTATCAGTTGCCGCAGCAAAGAGATCAGCGGGAACTTACCATCACAAAAGAGATGGTCGTGAACAAGGAGATTCAGTTCCCGTTCGAAAAGGCGGGATAAGGACATCCGCCAGTTGCCTTTGATATGAGCGCTAAAGACAAGTACGAACAGATTCGCCTACCCATGGTTCCGATCCGGGACGTGGTGATCTTTCCCTACATGATGGTACCGTTTGTCATCGGCCGGGAAACTTCAGTAAACGCCCTGGAAACGGCACTGAAGGCCGACAAGCGTATCTTTCTGGCGACGCAACACGATGCAACCATCGATAATCCCAGGCCTGCGGATATCTACCAGGTTGGGACGGTTTCGAACATCGTCCAGTCCCTGAAACTACCTGATGGCAACACGAAGGTGCTCGTCGAAGGCATCGAGCGCGGTCGCATCCTCCAACTGTCCGAAGAGGACGGCTATTGGCAGGCGATGCTCCGGCTTTCCCCGTTCCGACACCAGTCCTTTACCGGATATGACACCATGGCGACGCGCCTGTCGCAGCAATTCGAGCAGTACCTGAAGCTGTGCCAGCATTCCAATC
>DASTBJ010000248.1:0-3367 GCA_035712125.1 Terriglobia bacterium | reverse complement strand
ACGAGAGGACCGGGATGGACGTACCTCTGGTGTTCCGGTTGTCACTACAGTGGCACTGCCGGGTAGCTATGTACGGACGGGATAACCGCTGAAAGCATCTAAGCGGGAAGCCCCCCCCAAGATTAGATCTCCCTGGGAACTTGATTCCCCTAAAGGGCCGTCGAAGACTACGACGTTGATAGGCTGGGTGTGTACAGTCAGTAATGACTTTAGCTAACCAGTACTAATTGCCCGTGAGACTTGACCATATAACTTCAAGCAGTTTGGCTGTTGCTGGCCGTGTGCAAACACGCTGCTGCGAAGTGATGTCATTGGAGCATTCACATGGTGAATGCGACATGGTCCTGACTCTGCAATGCAAGTCGTGCGACTTGGGCGTCAATTCAAAAAAACTATCGGATTGGGCGTTGCGCGAGGGTTGTTAGACCACGCGGGGCGCTAAACAGAATTCCCTGGCGGCTATAGCGAGCGGGAACCACCCGATCCCATTTCGAACTCGGAAGTGAAAACGCTCCGCGCCGATGATAGTGTGGCAGCTGCCATGCGAGAGTAGGTCACTGCCAGGGTCCTAACAAAGAAGCCCCCGTCACGAAAGTGGCGGGGGCTTTTTCTTTGGGTCAGCCGCGAACCGCAGGTGCAATGGAACGCCGGACGAGAATCTGCAGGTGGCCGAGAGAAGACAACATGGCGTGGGCCGCATGCAGGTAGCCGAGGCCGTTCAATTCCATGAGAACCGCGCCATCCAGCGCCCGTAACTTCTTTTCTTCGATCGAATGCAGGCCGCCGATCTTGCGCGACGGGCCATCCGGAGACTTGAGCTCCAGCTGGATCGGATGAATAAGTTCAAGCGCCGAGAGCCGGTCGACGAAATCGCGCGTTTTCTGCTCGCCATCCACCAGCTCGGCAAGCATTGCGAGCTTGTGTCGCAGATAGGGGGTCTCGGCGCCATTGGCGTCGAATAACGGTTCGCCGGCCGAATCCTGCACACCGGGATTCTCCAGGTCGATGCAGGGGATGAGGCTGTCCTGTCCCGCTCCACCCGCGGGACTGTCCGCACGCCCAATGAAGAAAGGCTGTCTGCCGATATTGAGTGGCACGGTCACGCTGCTCCAGCGATCGTCACGCCAATACAAATTCTGGTCAGGATTGACGCCAAAAAGCGCGACGGGAATCAGAGGCCCGCTTTCGCTGCTCTTTGTAAAGGCGATCGGGTATTCGATGACGAGACGTGGGATCTCGCTGAGCGCCACGGCGCACATTGTCACGTCCTTGCAGGATGAAAATGCCCGCTCTTCCAGGACGCGGAGTTGCTTGTGGGCTACACGATCGAGATGGGTTAGTTTCATGCGCCAATGATTACAGATCGCGCGTCACTCGTGGCGATGTCGGTCGCGACGATCGGTCCCCCGGGGCGGGACCGACGCGAAGATCGTGCGCACTTGAATTGGCGCCAGAGGCGCGCCGACGTCACCTTCCGCAATCGCAAACATGCCGCATGCCTCTCGACGCATCGATGGAGTGCCGCCCGTTGAGCTTGCGCGACGGGTCGTGTGGTTGAGCACTTTTGCCGCAGGCGGATCTCAACGGATATCTCGTAGAATTCCGCGCATCCGTCGCGCTGGCAGTTTCGCATGCCGGCGCACCAAATTTCGCAAGTCAGAATTGCAAGGCGCGCAGCAACGTCTGGAACTGAAAGCAACGAATCGATGAATCTCGTACTTCACCCGGGCTTCCGACTCCAGAAGCTCACCATCGGTCGGGAGCAAGCGCCACTCGTTGTCATCGACAATCTCGTCGCTGACCCCGACGGACTCGTAGACCTGGCGGCTACAAAGTTGTTCGGTGACGTGGTCACTTACTACCCCGGCGTGCGAGCGAAAGTGCCGCTCACATACCAGCAGTTCATCCTCGCTCAGTTGCGTGATGTCTTTGCCGGCTGCTTCGGCCTTGGCGCGAATGCTGTGCGCCTCACGGCATGCCACTTTTCGCTGGTCACGACACCGCCGCATAAACTCGACTATCTGCAGCGGATTCCACATTTCGATTCGACGTTCGGAACCGAACTCGCTTTCATCCACTATCTGTTCAAGACGGATCTTGGGGGCACGGCTTTCTACAGGCATCGCGCGACCGGCTACGAGTACATTGATGCGGCGCGGGCGCCCGTGTACGGGCGATTGGTCGAGGAAGAAGAGGCTGGTCCCGATTCCGCGGATGCTGCTTACATCAACGGTGATACCCCACTGTACGAGCGAGTCGGACACCAGGATGGCGTATTCAACCGGTTGCTGATCTATCGCCGCACGTCGTTACATTCCGCAGCCTTGGCCAGAAATTTCATCCCCGACCTCAACCCGCGCACTGGCCGCCTGTCGATAAACGGGTTTCTGGCCTGAGACTGGCTCTCTACTTTCTGTAGGATCTGGCACATGCCGCGACACGCACTGCTCAACAATATCGAACACAAAGATTTGCGCGTAGTTCTTCGCTACGGCGCCGAGTTCGGCGACGACGTCGCGACGCTGATGACGTTTCCAACGGAATACAGCGATGTTCAGCGCGAGTATCCGATTTTTTTCCGCAAGGATTCCGTCACTGGCGAGTACCAGTCGATTGTCCTCCTGGGTTTCGAGAAAGGAGAAAACCTGTTTCTGGACTCTGGCCGTTGGGATGCACATTACGTCCCCGGGATGGTCGCACGCGGCCCTTTTCTGATCGGATTTCAGGAACGCCTCGTCGACGGAGAAATGCGCAAGGAACCTGTCATACACGTCGATCTGGACAATCCCCGGGTCAGTTTCACCGAAGGCAGGCCTGTCTTCTTGCCCGCTGGGGGCAACAGTCCGTATTTGAATCTGATCGCAGGCGTGCTGCGGGGAATTCACGAGGGCATAGCAGTCAGCAAGGCGATGTTCGCCGCGTTCACGGCATTGGATCTCATCGAGCCGGTCAAACTCGAAGTCAAGCTTGACGATGAAGAGACGTTCAATCTTGCCGGCCTGCACACCATCAGCCAGGAAAAGCTGCGTGCGATCGACAGCGAATCTCTCTTTCAGCTGCACCGCTCCGGCTTTCTGGAGGGTGCCTTTCTTGCGCTTGCGTCCGTGAAAAACGTGGGCAAGCTCATGGCTATGAAGCGGCGCCGGAATCAGACGGCAACTGAAGACAACAGCGCGAGCCATTGAGCAGGACAACTCGGGCGTGCATATCCTTGCGGTCCGTAGCCGCAAACCAGGGTTGGCGTCAGATGTGCGGGCCAGACTATGGATACGTCGACCTCCCTCGCCGACCGTCGAAGTGGCTTCCGGAGCTGGAATTGACCCTTTCTGGGGCGGTCCCGACCCGGGCGCCGCATTCATGTCCCGAA
>DASTBJ010000247.1:0-8433 GCA_035712125.1 Terriglobia bacterium | reverse complement strand
CCAGCGTCCGGGAAGATGTGCTTCGTCGGCGACATGACCGACGTCTTCGGCGAGTGGGTGCCCGTAGGCCTGCTCGAGGAACTGTTTGCTGTCTTCGCCCTCAGATCTGACGTTATCTGGCAGGTGCTGACAAAGCGCGCTGACAGGATGCAACGGATTTTGACCGAGCAGGCTCCCGAGGCGGAGCACTTCTGGGCGATGGTCGAAGGCTCTGCCCAGCGTCGACATCAGGAACGCACCGGCAAGGATCCGTCGCTCTGGCATGCCATGCACGCGCCTCTCCCGAACGTCTGGCTGGGCGTCTCGGCCGAAGACCAGAAGAACGCTGATGAGCGGATCCCGCTGCTCCTGAAGGTGCCGGCGGCAGTACGTTTTGTGTCGTATGAGCCGGCGCTCGGCCCGATCGATTTCCGTTCCTGGCTCCCAGTGACTAGGCAGTGCGATCGAATGCTCGATTGGATTCTCGTCGGCGGCGAGTCGGGCCCGGGCGCCCGGGCGTTCAACATCCAGTGGGCCCGCGACATGATCGCGCAATGCCGCGCCGCCGGCGTCGCCTGCTTCACGAAGCAGCTCGGGGCTAAGCCGTATCTCCACTTTGAACAGAATGTCCGTCAGGACTCCCCCGGCTTCAAGTGGACCATCCAGGAGCTCGAGGTCGAAGAGTCGATCCGCTTGAAGGATCGCAAGGGCGGGACACCGGCGGAGTGGCCGGAGGATTTGAGAGTGAGGGGGTGGCCCGCAAGTCGTGACGGAACAGATCCTGATTGAGGGATCATGAAGGACAGCACTCTTCAAATCGTTGAAAGGTTTTGGGCTCACGATCTCGGCCTGGATACCGATGGGTTCGACCGGACGGAGATACTCTGTTCGGTTCAGACCCTTTATAACGGTGTACAGATGTTTCGACGCGCGGGCCAGCTTGTCGTCGCCGTCCCGGCTAGTCAACAGGAGCGCGTTCAAAGCTCGATGGTGGGATGTTCCGTTGACGAGGTCTTTTCAGCCAGTTGGCTGAAGTCGGCGCTTGGAAAGCATGCGACAAAGATCCTTGGTCCGGCGGATGCGTACTATGCGGACGAAACGACGTTTCGATCGCCCGATTCAAGCGTCGCGCGTGAGCTACAAGAGGAAGACTCAGTTGCGTGTCGACAGCTTCAGGGGTCGCTCAGCGCAACCGAAGCCGAAGACAGCGGCTTTAGGTTTGATGTGTTCCCGTCGTTCGGTGTGTTTTCGGGTAGCATGCTTTGCGCTGCGGCCAACTACAGCCTTTGGAAGCCTTCAATCGCACACATCATCGTCGCCACACATCCGGAATATCGACGACGCGGTTTCGCAAAAGCTGCTATCGGCGCTCTCGCTCAACATGCCTTGAAACGAGAATTGATTCTGCAGTGGAGCGCTGTCGCATGGAACGTCAACTCTCTCGCGCTCGCTCGCGTCCTCGGCTTTGAGTACTACTGCACCAGGATCTTCGCGAGATTGCGAAGCTGAGAGAGCTTTCCGCGGTCACTGCACCACTCCGCCTGCCTTCCCTTCTGGAAAGCAGGGTGTGCAGCCCGGGCTGCGCCGGTCCATATAGCGAACGACGGCGTCCGTCACGATGCCAACCATGCCACGGTGCTTCTGATGCCAAGACGGATTCCCTGCCTACATCGGCTCGGTCATGTTCACAGGTTCCCAGGATTCGAGCAGCGATTCGCAGGCTGGGAACTCTTTGTCCGGCCATCGCGTTGTGGCGCGGTTCCGAGCCTCCGCCAAAAGGTGGAGTTTCGCGAGGGTGAGGTTGTCTTCCTCAAACCTGCAGGAGATTTCGTCCTTGCCGTCGAGGATGGATGCACCCCAATCGACGCCGCCGGATTCGTTCCACAATCGCAAATGGAATCCATAGGCTTGCAAAGTGAAGCTTGGCTTTAACCTGCCCTGTGTTGACAATGCCATATTCGCAGCCCTCCCTGGTTGCGTCTGACGCCATCCAGGCGACAACCTAACATCGGGACATCGTTGGTGAAACCAGAGAAGTTGGGCGCTTCAGAACCTAATACAGGGTCGTGGAAGTGTCGGTAGGTCAGGGACTTGGCGTGTCATCCGGAAGGCCTCAGCAGGGGAACAGGAGTTAGAGCACGTGGAACCGCAACTTGAACAGGAGCGTGAACAGCCTACTGAGGCGCTTCCGGCGCAAACAGTTATAAGTCACCTGCCAAAAGCGCGAAATCCAGCGAAAGTGCCGCCAGCGGTGTGGCAGCGGATAGCTCTTTTTTCCAATTGAATAAAATTAGCGCGTCCGCGAACGCGGGTCGTCATCCGTCAACGCTTTTCGGGTGACCCGAAACAGCAGATTGATAACGCTGAGGATCAGAGCTGCCAGGAATGCCGGAAGAAATCCGTTGATATTGAAACCAGGAACAATTGCCGCGGCAAGTTTCAGCATCAGGGCATTAATCACGAACCAGAACAACCCGATCGTGAGAATCGTGAGGGGGAAGGTGAGTATTTTGAGGATGAGTCCTATCGTCGCGTTGACGATCCCAATCACCATCGACGCGAGAAGCGCGGACCAGAAGCCGGAGATTTCGAATCCTGGGACGATGCGTGTGACGATGACCAGCGCGAAGGTGCTCAGCAGCCAGTTCAAGACCAGGTTTGTCATGCATTCACCGGCGTTGAGAATAGCGGCAGCCCGGACTATAGACAACTCTTATCGTGTGGCGAAGATTTCGCGGCAGCGATGAAACTCCGGTCCGCTTGAAGTCACGACGCGTGTCGCGGCGAAGTTGTCCGTAAGAAGATCCACTCCGGCCGCGGGCATCGCTTCCCGTAACGCATCGGCAAAACGGGCGGCGTGCTCTCCCACGTAAAGACCCGTGCCGGAATACGTGCCCGTTCCCATTCCCCACCGCGCCGAAACTAATGGCCCTGTGGGTTGAAGCCGGAGCCGGTCCAGGAACAACAGCCGGTCTTCCAACATCAGTTTCGTTTCCGACGACAGTTCGTCGAATGTCCACAGCTCGCCGCGACCGACTCGCCCTGCCATCAATCCTTCCCAGTAGATCAGACGCGCACCGGCATCCATTTCGATCAGCGTCTGTTGCGAAAGGCGCGACTCCTCAAACGGGATGACCGGCTCCAGAAGCATCTCGAGTTCTGCCTCACGTTCTACCTGAATGCGACTGCACTGGACCGCGAGCCGGCCATCCGACGGATGAACACGCGTGGCGGATTGCTGCGTCAACCGCACCCTTGCGCCGCGCTCCACGCGGACGGTCAATTCGATCCGATCGCCGCCAAACAGTCCTGCCGTGCAATGCATCAGCATAAGATGTGCGCGACCGTCCGGAGGGCCGCTGAGCGGCCGGGTGATTTTAAAGGGGACTTCACAGTAGGAATGCTGCAGGGCGGTTCGCCCATCGCGCTCGGCAAAGACCAGATCCAGTCTTCCACATCGTCCAACATCCGCGAGGGCGACGCGCATATCAGGACTCGAAAAGTAGTTCCTGACGGATCCAGGACACCACGCCATCGAGGCCTTCGCGCGTCTTCAGATTCGTAAAGATGAATGGCTTTTGCCCCCGCATCAGCCGCGAGTCGCGGTCCATCACTTTGAGATCGGCGCCGACGTATGGCGCAAGATCCGTCTTGTTGATCACCAGCAGATCCGAACGCGTGATTCCGGGGCCGCCTTTGCGAGGAACCTTGTCTCCGCCTGCCACGTCGATGACGTATATGGATGCGTCGACCAGCTCAGGGCTGAAGCTCGCCGCAAGATTATCTCCGCCACTCTCAAGAAATAGAATGTCCAGATTCGGAAATCGCTCCTTCATGCGATCTACGGCCTCGAAGTTGATCGATGCATCCTCGCGAATTGCAGTGTGCGGACAGCCGCCAGTCTCAACACCCATGATGCGCTCTGCCGGCAGCGCCTGGCTCCGCATCAGAAACTCCATGTCCTCGCGGGTGAATATGTCATTCGTCACGACCGCGAGCTGGTAGCGGTCGCGCATCGCCTTGCAAAGGCAATCCAGCAATGCTGTTTTTCCGGAGCCAACTGGGCCGCCGACGCCGATTTTTACAGGACGTCGCATATCAGGACCTGAAGAGCCGGCTGTACACGTACCGGTGATTCATTTGTTGAATGTCCAGCAGCGGGCTAAAGGAACGCAGTGGCTCCGATTCCATCGCCAGGATCCGGTCGACTGCCGACGGCAGCCGCTCTATGCCCTGCGTCAGAAGCGCCTGTCCCTGCCGCTGTCCTATCGAGATCAGGCGAAGCCCCGCCGAAACAATCCCCGCGAGCCGGTTGTATCCGAGCGCGGCAGCCGCTTCGCTTGCCGGGATACCGCGGTGGAAAAACACGAGTCCATAAGCGGTCGCGGCATTGCCGTGCGGCAATAGCCGGCATAGCGCGTCAAAGTTTTCATCGCGACAGATGGACCCGTACGCCGCCAGCACTCTCTTGCCGACGCCAGTACCTGCGGCACGCACCGCACTGGCCGGTCGAATCGCCGTGAGTTCGATATCGAGTTCGCGGAGAGCCTCATAGTCGGATGCCCCAAGCGCCGTCATCGATTTCACCAGCGCTAATCCTTCGCAGGGAACAAACACCGCATCAATGAAATGATCTATCCACTGATGGAGTGTTTCGGCGTCCGATACGTGTCCCGCAGCCGCAGCCGTTTCCAGCCCGTCGGAGTAAGCGAACGCTCCGACAGGAAAAAAGGAATCCATGAGCTGCAGGGTCTGAAGTAGTTGAATCAACTGCATTTGTTATTACGAGTGTCCGACATTAGCCAGCGCCCCCGTAAACGGCCGCTGGTCGGTGGCGAACGCAACGCGAAGCTGCTCCAGCAGACTCCGTACGGCGGGCGACTGCAGAAAGATTAACTCGTCGGATCCGATCATCACCTGCTGGTGCCGGTTGCCAACGTGATACGCGTAATACGCCCACTCCTGCGGCGACTTCGGATGAATGACGTAGACTGGCTCCGGCGCTTCGCGGACTTCGATGATGGTATTCGCTTCGGGCAGAACCAGGCAGTCCCCACCTTTCAGAATAGTGCCGTTCGGAAGGGAGATTGCGAATTCGGTTCCACTGTCGGAGCGGCGACGTCCGTGACCTCGCCGACGATCTTCCCATGTCAGCGTGATCGTGTCGCGGCGGAATCCCGCGCATTGCGGACCGAGGTCGGAACCAGGTGTGACGGCTTCAATGACGGTCATAAAAACTTCACAGGACCGCTAAAACAGGAAATACCTCTGAGCCAGCGGCAACACTTCTGACGGATCGCATTTCAAGAGCTGGCCATCGGCGCGCACTTCATAGGTTTCCGGATTCACATGGATATCCGGCAAGGCATCGTTGAGTTTCAGATCCTTCTTCCCGATGGACCGGCATCCCCGCACCGCAACCATCGGACGTTTCAACGACGCCAGATTCTCGCCCTTCATTCCCACTGCTGAGACAAAATGGACACCGGTTGCATTCGTTGCCTGGCCGAAGCTGCCGAACATCGGCCTGTAGATGCACGGTTGAGGCGTCGGAATCGACGCGTTGCCATCACCCATCAGCGAACCTGCGATGAGTCCCCCTTTAATCACAACTTCCGGTTTTACCCCAAAGAACGCGGGTTTCCACAACACAAGGTCCGCCAGCTTACCGACTTCGACAGAGCCGACTTCCCTGCTGATCCCGTGGGTGATTGCCGGATTGATCGTGTATTTGGCCACGTACCGCTTTACGCGGTAGTTGTCGTTGTCGGGCGAATCCTGGGAGAGCTTTCCTCGCTGCCGCTTCATCTTGTCGGCCGTCTGCCAGGTCCGGCAGATCACCTCTCCGATCCGTCCCATCGCCTGCGAGTCGGACGACATCATGCTGATCGCACCAAGGTCGTGCAGAATATCCTCTGCGCCGATAGTCTCTGCGCGAATCCGGGAATCGGCAAACGCCACGTCTTCGGGAATTGACGGTGACAGATGGTGGCAAACCATGAGCATGTCGATATGCTCATCCATCGTGTTTCGCGTGAACGGCATCGTTGGGTTTGTTGAAGACGGCAGGACATTGGGGAGTCCGCAAACCCGAATGATGTCAGGCGCATGACCTCCGCCTGCGCCTTCCGTATGGTACGTATGAATCGTTCGTCCCTTGAACGCGGCGATGGAGTCTTCAACAAACCCGGCTTCATTCAGCGTATCGGTATGTATGGCCACCTGCACATCGAACTCTTCTGCGACACTGAGACACGTATCGATAGCTGCCGGGGTCGTTCCCCAGTCTTCGTGAAGTTTCAATCCGAGAGCTCCCGCGAGAATCTGCTCGCGAAGCGATTCGGGAAGCGCAGAGTTTCCCTTGCCCAGAAATCCGAAATTCAGCGGAAACGCCTCCGCGGCTTCATACATTCGCCGGATGTTCCAGGCGCCGGGTGTGCACGTCGTCGCGTTCGTACCGGTTGCCGGACCGGTTCCGCCGCCGATCAGTGTCGTCACTCCGGAATAGAACGCCTCGGGGATCTGATTCGGCGAAATGAAATGAATATGCGTATCGATCCCGCCGGCCGTAACGATCTGACCCTCGCCCGCAAGAATCTCCGTCGACGCGCCGATTTCCATGCCGGGCGTGACGCCATCCATAATTCCGGGATTGCCGGCTTTGCCAATCGCGGAAATCCGGCCGTCGCGCACGGCGATGTCGGCTTTGTAGATTCCGGTGTAGTCCAGGACGAGCGCATTCGTGATCACGAGATCTGGAGCGCCACCCGCGCGCGTCGCTTCGGGAGACTGTCCCATTCCGTCGCGAATGACCTTGCCGCCGCCAAACTTCACCTCGTCGCCGTAACGCGTATGGTCGTGCTCAACTTCGATGATGAGGTCCGTATCGCCCAGGCGAACTCTGTCGCCCGTGGTCGGACCATAGTGATCCGCGTACGTGTGGCGATCAATTTTCATTTCAGCTTTCCGTTCACGAGTCCATTAATGCCGTACACCGTGCGTGTTCCTCCGAGAGCGACGAGATCCACTTCCTTCGTGTCTCCGGGTTCAAAGCGGACCGCGGTGCCCGCGGCAATGTTTAATCGCATGCCGTAAGCGATCTGGCGATCGAAGGTCAGGGCCCTGTTTATCTCGAAGAAATGACAGTGCGATCCTACCTGGATTGGACGATCGCCACGATTCGTCACAGCTAATCGTGCCGTCGCGCGTCCGACATTTGCCTCGATGGGTTCGTTCTTCAGAAAATATTCGCCTGGGATCATAGATGCTTTTAATGGGCTACTTGGGAATGCAGCGACGCTCGCGGAGGTTCCGAAGCAAACCTTGTAAGCTTGCGGCATGGGAACCCCCTCTCGCGGCATCGCAAAAAACGCGATACCGCTGTCCCCCTGACTCAGGGGGACAAGTGGCTCGTCTGAAATTCAAAGTAATCCACTCCCTTTCAACGTATGGGTTGGTGAACGGTCACCAGTTTCGTCCCGTCCGGAAAGGTGCCTTCGACCTGTATTTCACCGATCATTTGGGGCACGCCTTCCATCACATCGGCTGCGCTCAGAATCTTCGTACCGAGACTCATCAGTTCCGCTACGGTCTTTCCGTTTCGAATCTCTTCGAGTAATTCCGAAGTGATCAAGGCGACGGCTTCAGGGTAATTCAACTTCAGCCCTCGAGCCCTGCGCTTGCGCGCCACTTCACCGGCGGTAAAGATCATGAGTTTCTCGATTTCACGAGGAGTCAGATGCATAAGCGTCGGTTATTTTACACGCTGAGGTGGCGGTGAATCAGGTCCGAGTTGAGATCGGAAGTCAGGCCCGAGGCGACGACACGCCTGCGATCCATCAGATAAAACCGATCGCCGATTTCTTTCACGAAGTCGAGGTACTGCTCGACCATGACGATCGTCATTCCCCGCTCCTTTACCAGGCGCTCAAGCACAGAGCCAATCTGCTGGATGACGTTGGGCTGGATTCCTTCGGTGGGTTCATCGAGCAGCAGCACCCTGGGTTCGCCAACAAGCGCTCTGGCGATAGCCAGCTGTTGCTGCTGGCCGCCCGAAAGGTCGCCTCCCATCCTCTTTGACATGGTCTTCAGGACGGGAAAGAGGTCGTAGATCTCTTCGGGAATTTTGGTCGCGCGGCGGCCCAATGTGGATAAGCCGACCCGTAGGTTTTCCTCTACCGTGAGCCGCGGAAAAATTCGGCGACCTTGCGGGACGAGTCCAAGACCCGCTGCGGCGCGCTTCTCCGCTGGCAGGTCCGTAAGGTCTTGATCCTGCATGAACACCGCACCGATTGCTGGGCGCAGCAACCCCATGATGTTCATGAGCAGCGTGGTTTTTCCCACTCCATTCCGGCCGAGAATGCAGGTGATACGACTCTCCGGCATTCCCATGGAGATGTCGTCGAGGATCTGGATCGCGCCGTATGCAAAGGATAGGTTTTGAACGTTCAGCAT
>DASTBJ010000246.1:0-3879 GCA_035712125.1 Terriglobia bacterium | reverse complement strand
CTCGGCTTCGCTGCAGAGTTCAAGAGCGGGGTCGCCTTCTTTAATTAGTGAACTTGCAGGAATGCCCCATTGTTCAAGACGGCGAAGAGCCTTTTCGATAGTGACATTTGCTGTCAGGCGTAGCTCGCGCTCGAGTTGTTTCTGATATCCACCAAGTTCGTAAGCCTCTGATTCATCATCCCCGGCTGTTCCGGATGAGGCAGTTGCCCACGACATCTCGATGACATGCATCAGGGTTACTTCCAGCGAGGCGGAATCGAAGAGTGAACGGAGCATCTCCATAGCGGCGATTGAAGATTCGGAACTATCGAGCGCAACGAGAACACGAAAATTGCGTTCATTAACAAGCTCCCGTCCAACCATGATGTTGCCGCGGCCTTGCTGGAGCAGCCTGCTGGCGACGGGACCAAGACCGGGTTGTTTTCGTTCGTGCTTTCCGTATGCACCTACAATCGTTAGGTCGTAGTCGGGTGACAGCGCGATCAGTTTATCTGCCGGAGAACCCATTTCGAGCAATCCGCGTGATTTAACATGCAGTTGAGAAAGAAGGCGTTGAGCTTCGTCAAGAGTCCTTTGGGCGCTTAATGCCGATTGCTTCGTATATCGAAGGAACACGTTGCTGGCCACCCCAACCCGCGCGGCATCCTCACCGACGCAGAGGATATCGACGTCCATCTTGTCTATCCGAAGAAGCTTGCTCGCGGTGAGCATGGCCGTCGCGGCGTGCACGGATCCATCGGTTGCCATTAAGACTTTCATTGCGATCTGCCTGCCATTGAGATTAGTTGTCCCATACCCGACGGGACGCTGCATCCGCAGCACCTCACATGCCAAATTGTGTGGAAAAGTCCCGTTGGATGCCGAGCTCCATGCTTCCTTCAAGTCATAGAAGAATCTGGCAGCTTGTCGGTAGGTATGAGTCTCGGGCGACGGAGTAATCTATGAAACTCTCGACACTTATACAGTTCAGACCAACTTGCAGCGCGGTTCCGGAGCTTGACTGTCGCATCAGTCCACAGGGGTTGGGTGAGCGGTAGCGCCAGGCGTCGCCAGATTGGCAATAGCGAATTCCGCGTCAGGGTCTCTTTGGTCATTTCGACAAGCGGCTGCGCTGTACCGGGTCGGTCCCGTGACGAAATGACCCGGTCACCTCGCTCACGACAACACAAACCCAATGAGAAGCTGACGAAATGCCTCTGCTACTTGGGAACGTCGAGTGCAATGGGGTGCGTGGAGGAATCCTTATGAGAGTTCTTATTGCTTACGACGGTTCAGCGCATGCAAAGGCAGCGATTGATGACTTGCATCGTGCAGGGTTGCCTCGCCATACCGAAGCCATCGTTGCATCGGTTGCTCATCGCGGATGGCCCCATGCGAAGACCGAAGGCCAACCCGGACCCTTCGAAGGTCCCTGGAAGGCCACGATGAAGGAAGCGGAAGCCCTCGCAGAAGAAGGGAAGAGCCGTGTCCATTCTCTATTTCCAGCATGGTCTGTTTCCTGCGAAGCCCTATGGGGGGATCCTGCGGCCACCCTCCTGAAGATGATCGACGTGTGGAAGCCGGACCTCGTCGTCGTTGGCTCTCACGGGCGATCTGTTACCGCTCGTCTCTTTCTCGGCAGCGTTTCGGCGGAACTGATTCATCACGCGCCGTGCTCGGTTCGTGTTGTTCGGCAGCCAGGAAGTGTTGAAGGACCGATCCGGATACTCATCGCCACGGACGGGTCGGATGAAGCTCAAGCCTGTGTGGATGCAGTTGCTCGAAGATCCTGGCCGGAAGGGACCGTTGCTCGAATTCTTGGAGTGATGCAGACTCTTGTACCTACGATGCCTGTGATGGCTCCGGCCCTCGAAGCTCAAACCTTCGCTACGGAGCCGGCTGCGCGAGTCATTGAAGAGTCCGACGCACGTGAGAGAGTGAAGCTTCGCTGGACCGTGGACGGGGGGGCGAACCGCCTGCAGCAGGCAGGGCTGATCGCGGATGCCGTTGTCGTTGATGGTGACGCACGCCAGGAGATTATCGCAGAAGCAGAGCGTTGGAAGGCTGACAGCGTGTTTGTCGGCGCAAGAGGTTTGGGTGCCCTTGACCGCCTGCTCTTAGGGAGTGTTTCCACTGCTGTCGTCCATCATGCTGCCTGTGCAGTCGAGGTCGTGAGGCGAAAATAATATCGACGGTCATCTAAGGAGGAACGGTGATTCCATTTCGAAAAATTCTGGTACCCCTGGATTTTTCAGAGCCATCGAAGAGAGCGCTCGATTATGCCCTGGCGTTCGCAACTCGGTTCAACGCGAAATTGGTTGTCACGCACGTTATTCCTGAGATTTCGACATTGTCTTATGCGTTTCCGATAGAAAACCTTGCGATCGAAATCAATCAGCGCGAGAGAGCCGTCCAGGAGATTAGGACGCTCATTCCCGATCAGCGGTCAAAACTTGTGGATCTGCACACGATCGTGAGGGTCGGGCGTGTCGAGGATAGCCTGTTACAGATTATGGACGAAGAGCGTGTGGACCTCGTCATTATGGGAAGTCATGGCCGACGGAATTTCCGCCGATGGTTCCTGGGATCCATAACAGAGCACATTTTGCGAAAAGTGCCGGTCCCGATCTTGACGGTGTCACACATCGAAGAAGCCAGGTACCCCTTCGGAGGTGGGGTGACGTCATTCAAGCGGCTACTTTATGCAACAGATTTGGGGGAGTCGGCGGCTACTGGTTTGGAATACGCAACGGAACTCGCCCACCAGTTTTCCGCAGAATTGACTGTTATGAACGTCGTGGAGTATCTGAACGTGAGTTATGAAGCGGCCGCATATCTGGGTAATGAACGCGCGGAACGACTCCAAACGACTCAGAGACAATTGGATGCATTTGTAAATCGCCAAAATCCGCATAACCTGCACTTGAAGACGATAGTCGTCGAGGGAAAAGCCTACGAACGGATTCTGGCGACTGCCGAAGAAATGAATGCTGATTGCATTGTCATGAATCTGCAGAGCAAAGGATTGCTCGAGCGGGCATTTCTAGGCTCTACGGCTGAACGTGTCGTACGTCTGGCGACTATTCCCGTTCTTTCGATTCCTGCAGACGTGTCAAAGAGTGAACGAATGGTAGATTGACTCAAGGCCGGGAACAGGAAGGTTCCTCTGACAAATGCGGAAGGTCTTACTCGGACGCGTGCCTGGATGCGGCATCCTCTAATTCTCTTAACGTCTCTTGAGGAGCGTTGCGTTTGCGGGCTTCGATCAGCAGTCGGCCAACGTGGTCAGGCAGCATTGTTGCCACTTTTCTGCGAAGCAAATACATCGACGAGTGGACAGGAGTTGTCAGCCGATTGTAGATTGCATTTGCCTCCGAGGTCTCTAGTTGCGTGGCAATCTGAAATGCGTCTGCGGCACTGAGCTCGGGATCGGATGCCCTTTTGAGGAGATTGTCGAACAATGCCCCGGTCTCGTGGAGCACTTTATCTGGAGGTAGATCCGGGGAATAGAGTTCTTCGGCGATACAAAACTGCAGCAGACCGGCGTGCTGTTTCTCCTGCATCGCCATTTCGAACCAGAACGAACTGAGTTCAGGGTCTCCTGGCGAAAAACGTGAGGCCATCTGGACGTAGATCTCCGCGGCCCGTTCCTCAAGATTCACAAATTGTTGATAGATCCACTTCGGATTTTTCATGGTTTTTCATTACCTTAAGACAGTACTCATGCAATTAGAAAACCGAATGATTATAGAAGGTAATGAGTACGGGAGAAGTAGCAGTTCAGAAAGCCGAAAGCTTTTGGGATCAGTTCCGAAAGATGGAAGGCTGGATAATTGGATTGCCGCGGAGAGAGAGCTCATATGGAAGCGGGAGACCCGGACCGAGAAGAAGGAAGAGAAG
>DASTBJ010000245.1:0-3703 GCA_035712125.1 Terriglobia bacterium | reverse complement strand
AGACACCAATTTCTCCCTCCCCAGATTTCAGGCGGCTTCGGGATAGGCCAGCAGAAGCGGGTTGTGGCCCTTGAGGCTCGGCCGAACCGGCGCGATGAGGTCCATCCGTGCTCGAACGCAAGCGCGCATGTGCTCCAGCATGACACGCGAGAGGCCCCGGCCCTGGTAATCCGGGTCGACCAGCACGGCCAGTGCGCAGAGCCGGTCGGGCGCACATTTGTCGAATCCATTCGAAAGGGCCTCGCGCCAGCCGGCGGGCATGCCGCTCACCGGAATCGAATTGCCCTCAGCCAGCAGCGCGGCATCCTCGACGAGCGCGAACTGAAACTCGCGGCGCTCGGAGTAGAGGCGTCGCCAGTACGCGTTTGAGACCGCGTCGTGCAAGACGATCTCGGGCCACTCCCGGCGGATGTGCGCGAATGCCGGCGTGGCGCGCAGTTCGTCGCTGACCTGAACGATCTTCAAGGGTTAAGCGGGACCACCGCGATTGCGGCGAGGCCCTCGCCCGCGGGTATAGCCAGGGATATCGGTGGCGGAAATGACGCCGCGATCAATCACACATCTGCCTTCGACACTGATGAATGTGTGCGTGGAATCGCAGACCCAACTGTCATAGCTTCTTCGACGCGCGCTTTTTCTTTTTGCGTGCGCGACTGCTCGGCGCCTTTGGCTTGCGCACGGCTTTCTTCGCGTCTGCAGCACGCTCCGGCAGCTTACGGCCGCCGGTCTCGCGGTTCCACTCCTCGAATGTCTGTGGCGAGATCTTGCCTTCGACGAGCAACTGCGCGAACTTACGGCGCTGCGCCTGGCTCTTGAATGGCATAAGACTCACATACCGCGGAATGTGGGAAGACGTCAACATCGCCTGCGGCTTGGTACGACCTTGCTAATGCTTTTCCTTGCCAAACTCAGGCGATCACGGGACTTTCGATCTTTGATTTCGGCATGGAACTAGACCAGGGATCGAAGCCCTCGCTGAGAAACCTGCTCCGGCTCGTGTCATTGGCGCCGGAAACCAATGACCTGCAGAGAGGTGTCACTTCTGGCACCGGTGGATGCGGGCGGATTATCGGCGGGTGCTTCGCTTTTTTCCGAAACGGGGATTTCTGTCCAGCCCGTACCAAATAGCGAGTTCAGCTTGTGCGCGTTCCAGAGTGAAACGACCTGACCATGAAACACAACCACACGGCCGCACTCACAACGGCACGTGCTGCCATTCGCCGATCGCGTCTGGACAGCCTTGAAGTACATGCCGCATTCACAGGCATAGAAGGCCAGTGAGGCCATGGGGTCGCCCGTATATGCGATCAACCGCGTCATTGGAGAGCCTTTATAGCGCAGGTTGCCACAGTAATCCTAATAACATTCCTATGAAAGTTTGCACCACAGCGCGACATCATTGTCGTTATTGAACTGAGGTTTACAATCTCCTTGATTCAGGAAGGCCTATGCAACTCGAAAGCGGCGGAGTCTGGAATGTTTGAGATACCACACGTCATCAACTACCTGCTCTGGTTAGGAGCTGTTGGATGCGGGCTGCTTGGCGGTGTTTATTTCGCCTTCTCGGCTTTCATCATGACCGCGCTCGGCCGAATCGACCCGACCCAGGGCAAGTCCGCGATGAACTCCATCAATTCGACGATCCTGCGGTCATCGTTCATGCCGTTGTTCTTCGGGACGACGATAGTCAGTGGTGCGCTTGTGGCGGTTGCGATTTTTTGGAGCAGCGAGCCAGGAGCGACTCTAATGTTGGCGGGCGCGGTCATCTACATATTCGGTATGACCCTTTGCACGATATTTTTCAACGTGCCGCTCAACAATGCTCTGGCCCGAAGCGAAGCAGCAAATGGAGCCACAGCGGTTTCGGCGTGGTCACGCTACCTGAACGTCTGGACACGCTGGAATCACGTCCGGGCGATTTCATCGACCGTAACCAGCGCTCTATACATTGCGGCTATCTCCGCCAGATGAGGACCCGATCAGGAAACGTCAGTATGGGATCCCTGCTCCAGCAACTTCCGTGTACGGGGGGTTGGCACGCCACAACGCAGCAGATAAGGGATTGCCTCCTGGAATGTGTAGATGGATTCCATAGTCGGCGGATCCAGCACCCCGTTTATTGGCCCCGCATAAAGGCCTCGATCCTTCATCACCGATTGAACGTGTTTGATCGTCGCGGCGTCGTAGGCGACGTACAACGCTCCGTCCAATCCCAGAATCAGATCGCCTTCGAAACCCTTCGCCCAGGCGGTATGCCCGGTGGTTCCCGGTAGTTGCGGCGTCGCTTCCTGGATCTCTGCCCCTTCGGATTGCCGAGGCTCCGGCGGTGTTGCCGGCAGCGGCAGCGACGGCTGGAGTGGGGCGTCTTCTGACGGAGGTGAGGCTGCTTGTTGCTGTTGGGGTTCTCCCGCAATGCACCCGGATATCACGATCAGCGCGGCGCTCAGAAAAACGACGCGAGTTCGCGCGCTGAGATTTGACTGCAGAGATGCTCCAATCTGTTGCATGGGCATTTCTCCGCTCATGGTGTCGATCCTGCGCAGAGGATAATAGACATCATACCTGCTGGTGCGGAAGCGAGGAACTAATTCGCATCGGGCTCCGGCCTCGTAATTGAATCGTCGGGCTGAGATGGGCCCAGCAGCTCGTCCATTGGAACACCGGCGGTGCGTTCATAGGCCCACAGCTTGGTGTAAACCTTTTCAAAGTTCCTCCGCGGGGCCACCCGTTGTCCGATCATGTTTGCCAGCATCTCGGTTTGCAGGTACGGGTGATTCAGATAAATCCAGACGTGTCCCATCTCATGAGCCAGCGCTCCGAGCATCTCGTCATCGTCGAGGGCCAACAGGAAACCCGCCTCCATCGATACCCGGAAGCGCCGCTTACGCGAATCCTGCGGCTCAACGGAGAAGACGAGCGGATGATACTTGACGAGGGCGAGATCAATCTCGCTGGTGATGGCCAGCTCGGCACGCAGATAGTCCACGATGTCGCGGGCGCGCGCTGTCTTGACATTGAGGAGAATCGGAGGATCCGATCCAATAGGGACAGCCGCCAGCAAGATAACGGCAACGGTGAGCGTCGGCACAAGCACGCTCGAAGCCGTCGTGCCAACCGTGCGCAGCCGCCGCACTCGGTTCAGCCAGTGACGCTCCTTCACGCTGAACAGTTTATGCCTTCGTGCGAGAAGTTGGTTATCCTTAGCGCAACTGCCTGTAATATAGGTTTGGAACGAAAGACTAAACTTTCGTTACGCTTTCGCAACACTGCCCTGAGTTGTCCCCATTATCTCGTATTTCCTCATATGAGGATTGAAGTCTCGAGCTCATGCTCAGTTTGTCTGCGTGAAGCAGTACGGCCTCGTCCGGCGAAATAGAACTACTATCGAAATTGTGAGGATTCTTCAGTGATTAACGATTTGAAGCGGATACGTAACATCGGAATCAGCGCGCACATCGATTCTGGTAAGACAACGCTGACCGAACGAGTTCTCTTCTATACCAAGCGGATCCGCGTGATCCACGACGTAAAGGGGAAGGATGGCGTCGGCGCAAAGATGGACTCGATGGAACTGGAGCGGGAGCGCGGTATTACGATTCAATCCGCTGCGACGCAATGTGAGTGGAACAATCACTTCATCAATATCATCGACACCCCCGGTCACGTGGACTTCACGATCGAAGTGGAACGGTCGCTACGGGTT
>DASTBJ010000244.1:0-6212 GCA_035712125.1 Terriglobia bacterium | reverse complement strand
TGACGTTCGTGGGTTTCCGAGCACGCTACAACGAACTCCGGCGATTCCTGATCACCGCGACAGGTCCTCTGAAGGATCTTGGAAATACAAGTCCCGTCGTGTTTCCGCACATCGTTGACGGCGGGGGATACGCGACGCAGTTTATTTTGATCAACGGAGCGTCGGGGGCTGGCGCCACGGGAAACATTGGTTACCGGGATCCAGGGGGCAATCCTCTTAACCTCGCGATTGCTCCTTAGTCGTTCCCTTTAAGAACACCGCCCCAAGCGGCGGCACAGTCAACGAGACCGAGTTTGTTCGGCCATGCATGGGAACGGATTCTGCCATGGTCTTCCCCAGATTGCCGAAATCGGCTCCGCCATAATGTTGAGCGTCGCTGTTCAGGATTTCTTTCCATGCGCCTGGCCATGGAACCCCGACACGATAGCCCAATCGCGGAACCGGAGTGAAGTTGAGGACCACCAGGATCGCTTCATCTTCGGAGGCAGGTCGTCGCAGAAACGCCAGCATGCTCTGATCCGAATCGCTACAGTCAATCCATTCAAAGCCGTTGCCGTCGCAATCGAGTTCGTGCAACGCGCGCTCGTTCCGATACACACGGTTCAGGTCAGAAACCCAGCGTCGAACCTGCTGGTGCGACTGGAGGTCGAGCAAATGCCAGTCCAGGCTCCGGTCGTGCCCCCATTCGCTCCATTGGGCGAACTCTGCACCCATGAAGAGCAATTTTTTCCCCGGCTGGGCAAACTGGTAAGCGAATAACAGCCGCACGTTGGCAAATTTTTGCCAGAGATCGCCCGGCATCCGTCCGAGAAGGGATCCTTTTCCGTGAACGACCTCGTCATGGGAAAGAGGAAGCACGAAGTTTTCCTGGAAGGCATACATCGTTCGAAACGTCAGCTGATTCTGGTGGTACTTGCGATGCACCGGATCGAGGCCGATGTACTTAAGCGTGTCGTTCATCCATCCCATGTCCCATTTCAGCCCGAAGCCCAAACCGCCCAGATAAGTCGGACGCGAGACCGCAGGCCATGAGGTGGACTCTTCTGCGATCGTTTGAACGTCCGGATGCGCCTTGTAGACCTCGGTGTTGAAGCGGCGAAGAAACTCCACAGCATCGATATTTTCGCGGCCGCCGTACGCATTGGGAATCCACTCGCCTTCCTTTCTCGAGTAGTCCAGGTAAAGCATCGATGCGACGGCATCTACGCGCAGGCCGTCAATGTGGTACTTCTCCAGCCAAAACATGCCGGAACTCAACAGGAAGCTCCGAATCTCGTGCCTGCCGTAATTGAAGATATAGCTATCCCAGTCCTTGTGCAGGCCTTTCCTTGGATCCGCGTGCTCGTAGAGATGCGTGCCGTCGAAGAAGCCAAGTGCGAATTCGTCGGTTGGAAAGTGGGAAGGAACCCAATCCAATATCACAGCGACACCGCGCTGGTGGAGGTGATCGATCAGGTACATCAGGTCCTGAGGCGTTCCATAGCGGCTGGTTGGCGCAAAATATCCCGTTGCTTGATAGCCCCACGACCCGAAGAAGGGATGTTCTGTAAGAGGAAGAAATTCGACATGAGTGAATCCCATCTCGAGAACATAGTCCGCCAGGGGCTCTGCGATCTCCCGATAACTCAACGAACGGTTGGAATCTTCCGGTACTCGCCGCCAGGAACCCAGGTGAACCTCGTAGATCGACATCGGCGACTGGATGCTGTTACGGTCTCCTCGAACCGCAATCCATTTCGCGTCTCCCCACGTATAGCTCAGATCCCAAACCTTTGATCCTGTCAGCGGCGGCGTTTCCGCGTGAAATGCGAAAGGATCCGCCTTGTCCACCTTGTAGTTGTGAAATCTCGATTCGACGTGGAATTTGTACGTATCCCCGATGTCGACGCCTGGAATAAATACTTCCCACAAGCCGGATTGTCCCCGGGCGTTCAACGGATTCGACGACGGATTCCAGCCGTTGAAAGTTCCGATCAGCGACACTCCTTCGGCATCCGGCGCCCACACGCTGAACCACGCGCCGCGGCGTCCTTCGTGTTCTGCAAGATGGGAACCGATGTGATCGTAGAGGCGGAGATGGCTTCCCTCGTTGAAAAGATAGAGGTCTCGATCGCTGAGCAATGACATTATGAGGTTAACACCTTACCTGCCCGATAACTGCAGCGGCGCCTATCGAGAAAAGTTTGTCTCGAGCCGGAGCAGCCGCTCCATACTGTACCTCATTCGTCGGCGCCAGTTTGCATGTTCGGTCGTGGTTGAGGGAATGTTCTGCGGCCTTGTCTCTCCCCAGAGATCTTCCAGATTGTGCAGCACAATGCTGGCCTTGCTTCTCTCCAGAAACCGGATACAACCAGCGAAGACGTCTTTGCCGAACGTCCTTTCGAAAGCCTTGCGCACCTGACGCCGGTCTTTCTTCTCTCGAAGCGCTTCCTTCGCGGTGATAAATCCCAGCTGAGCCCGTTTGTCGATATCTTTGCCGTCGATGAATGCGCGGAACGGGAACATGTCGTGCGTATTCAGACTTGCCACGGAGCCCACCGTCGGATTTCGCAGCACGCCCTTTCCTGAGCCGACTGCAGTTTCGTACTGCGCGACGTAGAGTTGCCTGACATCGTGTCTCGCCATGGACCGATTGACCTCCGCTGGGACTACACCGAGGTTTTCACCAACAATTCCCGCGCCGGCGCGATGCGACTCAAGACTGAGAATGGCGTACATTTCTTGTGCTGGATATCGCACGTAAATACCGCGCTCGCCCGTCAACCCCTCGGGTATCCAGTAGAGTCTGTGAAGACCCATGACGTGATCAATCCTCAGCAGCTTTGCGAAACGAAAATGATTCCGGATGTAAGCAATCACGTATCGGTAGCCATCTTCTCGTATCGATTGCGGGTGAAGCGGTTGGAAAGTCCAGTTTTGACCTGTCGTAAACACGGGATCCGGGGGCGCCCCGCCACTCATTGCGCCGACAAAGAGTTGCGGGTACCTCCAGGTATCGAAACTGTTCCAGTGCAGGCCCAGCGGAAGGTCGAGATATAGAAAGCAATCGACGGCATCACTGTGCGAGGCCACCTGACGAAGCTGGCTCTGGATGAGCCACTGGACATAGAGATGGTAGCGTTCACCTTCCGGATTGCCGTTCGAAAGGTTGTGTTTCCAATCATGCCAGCCTCGGCGCTCGCGATCCGTGTGAGCTCGAAAGCGCGCGTACCCTCGAATTTCAGGATTCTCCTCGATGAACCGGTTGTAGTCCACCAGACGTTGAGGATTCGTCCGATCGAAGAACGATCGAGCCAAAATTTCGAGAATCCGACGTTTCGCGGTGCTGATCTTTTTGTAATCCACCAGAAGCGTTCGGGAGGGCGGCCGTGACGCTTCGAGCCGACGTTGCGCCTCTGGCGACGACGCAAATTCGGGGACCTGCGCCGGGTCGATGTAGAACTCGTTCCAGAACAGACGGCTGATTGGCGAATAGGGGCTGGGCTCGAAGGGTTCGTCCAGGAAAGTCGCCAGCAACGGCAACGTCGAAACAACTCTGCCGCCCCGGGTAGAGGTCCAGTCGATAAGCGAGTTGAGATCGGTTAGATCACCCGCACCGAAACCTCTGCGCGAATGAAGCGAATATAAAGGCGCGAACACACCCCAGGTCTTTCGTGAAACGGGAAAATGCGCGACGGCCGGAGCCGAGATGATCAGACTTTCGGAGGTTGCGCCTTTCGACGTGACAAACAGCCGGTGATAGCCGTTGGGCAAGGGACTTCGAGGCGGCCACGTCGTGGAAGCGCCGTCCTCCAGGACAAGGGTTGTTTTCGGATCGCCTGCCGGTCGCACGTCTTCCGGTCGAAGAATGCCGTCCCAGGCCACGATCACACAGTCGACAACACGCCGTGAGAGAGCGTCGCGTTTTTCGGCAAGTGCGGCCGACACGTCTCGTGCAGTCGCGAGCGGCGCACCGAGGGCCTTTAGCGCCAGAAGCACCGACTCGGCGTGTGCATCCTGCCGCCGTCCGTCCATGTCCACGTACGACGTTTGGACTCCGTAGAGTCTGGCCAGTTGCGTCAGTTGTCGATTCAGAGGATTCCCAGGGGTTGTCCTGGCTGCCAGCCGGGGAAAACCCTGGCTGTGTCGGCAGCTCCCAGATGTTTCTTCAACACTTCAGCAAACACATCACGAAAATCAGTCGTCAATGCGAGATCTCGCCCTTCATACAATTGCTCTGGGGCAAGTCCGGGCCATTTGCCATACACCTTTCGGCCTTTAACCGGTCCGCCCATCACAAAAAGAGCGCTGGCGTGACCGTGATCCGTTCCGCCAGAGCCATTCTGCCTGATCGAACGACCAAATTCGGTCATCGTCAAAACAACGATGTTTCGCATCCTGTCGCCGAGATCCCGATAGAAGGCCGAGAGGCCTTCTCCATATTCACGGAGCCGCTGATTCAGCTGTCCGGGTTGGTTCGCATGAGTATCCCACCCGCCGATGTCGAGGAATCCGACTTCCAGGCCGATATCGGCCTTAATCAACTGCGACATCTGAAGGAGACTCTGACCGAACTGACCTCCCGGGTAACGCGCGCCGTTTTCGGGCTGAAAGCGTTGAGGATTGGCGTTTTTCAGCATCTTTACGGCGTCGAATGTGGAATTCCGCCACATCGCTTCGAATGCCGCATAGAGTTCGCTGCTGCTGCCGCCTCCTTGCTTGGCATTCGGGCCGCGCACGTCGAAATCCTGAATTCTTGCAAGCGCCAGCGCAGGTGCAGTTCCCATGAGTGTTCGAGGCATTTTCGCGTCGAGCGCGATGGCGCGAAATGCCGTCGCATCCGCTCTCTTTGCTCCCTGCAAATAGCGATTGAGCCAACCATCGGGCACGCCCTTGTTACCCGGGGCCCCCGCTTCCATGTAGTCCTGCGCATCAAAATGCGAGCGCGTGGTATCCGGGGAACCAACCGCATGAACCACGGCCAGCTGGCCTTCGTCATAAATCGGCTTGAGCGGGCTCAATGCAGGATGGAAGCCGAAGAACCCGTCCAGGTCGATAGCGGACTCTGCCGCATTTCGGCCAGGTTCGGGCACAGCAATCTGTGGCCGCGCTTTCGCATAGTTGCGGTCTCCGAACGGCGGAACGACCGAAACGCCGTCGGCCGCGCCCCGCTGGAAAATCGCGATCAGAATCGGGCGGTCTTTCGACGACGTGCTTCCCTGAGCCATTGCCGTACGAACGAGAAATGAAGGTGCTGCCGCGAGACTCGCCATCGCGAGTCCGCTGGATTTAAGGAAGTAACGGCGTGATTGCGACATGGGGCATTTACCTCTTCTGAAAGTCAGGCGAGCCGATATAAAGCGCCGCTGCCTGCGAATCCCTAAAGCCATTAAGGCTGACTCTCACCTCCGGCATTCTTCCGGAGGTGAGAGTGACCGCATAGTTCAACCGGGCGATAATCGCACCGTCGCTCGACCAGAAATCCGCTCGATCCGGAAACCCGGTCGGCGCCTGGTACTGATACAGTGGCTGCCCCATCTGGGCGATGAGTCGTCCCAGCTGCTGACCGCCGTACGTTTCGCCATTGAGCGCTCGAATCGAAGAAACGACATATTCAAACGGCGATTTCATCTTCTGTCCGTACATTCCCGGAGACATGAACTCTTCGGAGTAGAAGATGGTACGCAGCATTTCCTTAATGTCGCCATCCGTCTTCGTGTACGTTGCGGCTACCTTGTCTACCAGCGATTGTGGCGGATCGTCGCTCACAAATCGGCGGACCAGCTTTGTGGAGATGAAGCGCGCCGTGCTTGGATGGTGCGCGAGGATTTCGATAACCCGAAGCCCGTCCTGCATGCCGCCATTGGCCGGAATCCTGTGGCCCAGAATCGTCTTCTCACCGGGATCGTGCATCTGCGGTCGAAAGATGAAATTACCGTTCTGACGGGGTTGATCTATCGTCCAGCCGGTCAAGGCGCGGGCGACTTCTGTAACGTCCTTCTGGGTATATCCGCCGTCAACACCCATGGTGTGCAGCTCCATCAACTCGCGAGCGTAGTTCTCATTGATACCCGGAGACCGCTTCCTGTTGTTATCGACAACGATGCGCTTGCGTGCGGCCTCAATCGTGGGCTGCGGCGCCGAGGAAAGGTGGTTATCGAGGTAAAACAGCATCGCAGGACTTTGTGCGGTGGCCAGAAGCAGATCCTGGAACCTGCCAAAGACGCGCGGCC
>DASTBJ010000243.1:0-2396 GCA_035712125.1 Terriglobia bacterium | reverse complement strand
ATCTTAAACTCCTGCGGCGTCAGCGCCACTTCCTCGCCGTCGCGCGTCAGGATCATTCTGGAAAAATCGACATGGATATTTCCGAACGAGTACTGCTCAAACTCCTTTACTCCTTGCAGGCGTCTCCTGACGGAATGCACGCGAGCAAGCAGTTCGCGCGGGCTGAACGGTTTCGTGACATAGTCATCGGCGCCAAGCTCGAGCATTAACACCTTGTCGACTTCGTCGGTCACCGCGCTGAGCACAATCACCGGGACTGCTGGAGCTTCACTGCGAATGGTGCGGCACACTTCCCTTCCGTGAACCTTCGGAAGCTTCAGGTCCAGGACGACGAGCGCCGGCGCCCGGTTGCGGAACGCTTCGATTCCGGCAGCTCCATCTGCCGCGAAATCCAGACGGAAACCATCGGCCTCGAACACGTGCTGCAAGGGCTGGTAGAGAGAACGATCATCTTCGATAACAAGCATTCGTTCCATAAAACTTACCTCGACATTGCAAGTTCGATCTAGCCCGAGCAAACACACTCAAGGCATGGGTCTCGGGGATAGGGGCTCAGGCTAACACAAACCTTTACAAACTCGCTACACTTGGCTGACTTTGGCACGACAGAGGTTGTGGTACTCACTACCCCCGACACCTTGAACGGAGGAGAGAGTATGCAACTTACGTTGCCTGTCCGATACCCTGTCGCCATCGCGCTGCTGATTGCTTTCCGGCTCGCGCTACCTCTTGGCGCAGCACCACTGCGCGGAGCAGAAGAAACGTCTCCCCCTGCCGAAGCAGCACCGCCGCTGGCTGCCGCCCTCGGTGTGCGATTCGTGGAAGGCTCGACGTCGAGGCTTATCGTAGAGCGCGATGGTAAGGAGTACCTGATCGATCTGCCCTCACAAACGATTGTGGAAAATCCTCCGCTTCAGGTGGCCACGGCCGAAGCCCAGCAGACTCCTGCCGCTGCAGGAGCGGCTTCAGGCTCCACGATCTTTCGCCAACAGTGCGCGTCTTGTCACGGGGATGATGGAAGAGGACTCGCCCCTTCCGCAACTCCGGACCTGACGAACTTCCGCGCGCGGTCAGGAATCAGCACTCAGAGCGTGATTGATGTCATTAGCAACGGCAAGAGTGGCACGGCGATGCCGGCATTCGCAGGCAAGCTGACCGTCGCACAGATCAACGATGTCGCTTTGTTTGTGCAATCTTTGTCGGCACAGCCCGCACAGTCGAATCTCTATGAACCCGCAGACGACTTCGTCTACAGCCTTCCTACGGGACGAAGCGTGCCAAAGGGAGCGCTTTATGTGAACTTTTCGCATCGTTTCGCCTACAACCCAGCGTTCAGCGGACCAGGTCTGGGTAATATCGCCCTTGGCTGGGATGGGTTCTCCGTTTCGTCATTCGGTCTGAGATATGGCATCACCGACAAATTGTCCGTAAACGTCTTTCGCTCTCCCAGCATCATCGGGCGACCGATCGAATTTATGGGAGCATTCAATGTCCTTGATGAGCAGGATGGCCACCCGTTGAATGCGGCGCTCCGAGTATCCGTGCAGGGTCAGGACAATTTCAGGCGCAACTACACCACGAACTTTGAAGCTGTTGTCTCCCGCAGCATCACCAGACACGCGCAGTTGTATGTCGTTCCGACGTATTCGATCGATAACCGCCGTCTGATCACGAAGCCTGGAGCACTTCCGGATCGGGTGCCCGAGCTGGCCGGATTTGACACCCTGTCGATTGGCGCGGGACTTGCGGTAAACATACGGCCCACTGTCGCGATCGTCACAGAGGTGATCCCTACGGTCAAGAATGGGGACGAACTCGGCATCCACAGGCCTTCCTACGCATTGGGCATACAAAAGCGAGTCCGCGGACATGCTTTTACGCTTGGCGTTTCCCAGGGGCCGGGCACAACTGTCGCTCAACGTGCGGGAACCCGAGCAACGCTCGTGAATAATCCGTCCGCCGATAAGCCGAGCGGTCTTTTCTTCGGCTTCAACCTCATGCGCCGATTGCGTTGAGGCGGCGTTGACCGGGGTAAGCCGCGAACGATGGCCTCTTATTCTCGGCCTGTGGTTTGTTCCGGCATCGATAGCCATATCCGAGTTTTTTCTGTCTATTGCGGCTCTCATCCAGATCGTCAATCTCGTGCGCCGCAAGGCAAAGCTCGTGGTGCCTCGATGCCTCTGGCTCTGGTTGCTGTGGGCGGGTATGGAAACACTGATGTGGATTCTCTCGCCGGAACCCGCAGCCGGCTGGAGTGAGATCCGACATCTGCTCCTGCTGGGTTTCGTGTTGCTTGCGCTGTCCGCCTTCGATCACTCGCAGCAGCTGCTCCTGGCCTGGAAGGGTGTCTTCGTCAGCGCCACGGTAAGTTCTGCGGTTCTGATCGGAGAGTTTTT
>DASTBJ010000242.1:0-2590 GCA_035712125.1 Terriglobia bacterium | reverse complement strand
CTTTTCAGGAGTTTGACGCCATTCGAGGTGTTCGCTTCGCAGTGCGAACGTTCACCCACCTTCGAAGCGCATGTGACTGAACTGGGAATTGGTGGCGTATCTTGAGTTGTTGCTGATGGCGTTACACCGGCCTGCTGCGATGCAACGTCCTGCGCGAAAGCTACTCTGGCGAGAAGCAGGGGCAAAAAAACCATCCATCGTTTCATAAAGAGAATTGAATGCGGGTTGGAACGGACTTCAATCCCAACGATTGCTGGCGATCGTCAAAATGCGAGGAGCGCCTGCAGCATCGGCGTCCAGCCTTTCATACCTGCTGTGTACGGAGTAAAGGTGCCGCCATAAGGAGCATAGTTGACCTTGAGTAACTCTGCGTTGAGCCAGACTCGCTCGGTGGGAAGAAAATACCACCTTGCGCCGCCACCATACTCGGAAGAGTTGTTGAACTCTCCAAAGACCTTAGACATGCGGCCATAGAGTTGGAGCTTCTTGGGAACTACAAAGTGACCCGCTGTCAACTCATAGCCGTGGTCAAACGTGGAAGAAAGCGGAAGCGGTCCGTCGGCTACGAAATCGTTCAGCCAGCGGATGAAGTATTGCCCGTTGACCGCAAGCCCGTTCCATTTGACGCCGCCGTCGATAGCCCACATCTTATATAACGCCTCGTCTACAGTTACGCCCGGCGCAAACGCTCCGGTTGAGAAGGTAAGGACACCGTCAGAATTGTGCAGTGCAGTGTTCTCGGGATTGGATATATCGGCATTCGAGTAACGGTCCTCCCGGGATCGCGTAAACGAGGTGCCAATTCGAATGCGCGCTTTGTCGGAAGAGAAATAATCGTCGTACATGTGGCGTGATTTGCCTGGTTCCCCGTAGGCCCCGAGCGGTTCCCACCAGACACTGCCGGAAAGCACGAGATTCGTATCGATCTTGGCTGCTGAGACGTTCAAGGTATTGAGACCATTACCGACGAACGCAAGGTAGCTGAGTCCCTCCACGGGTGTTCCGGTCGCCCATGCGCCCTGGGTGAAGCCGGGACGGAAGAAGTTGTCCGCCATACTCCTGTCGATCGCCTGAAAATAGGGGAAAGTGTTAACCAGGGATCGACTGCCCGGGACTCCTGTGTAACCTGCAAGAAGCGTGAGGCCTTCGCTGAAGCGCCAGCCAAGGTTCCCGGTTATCACGATCGAGGCGGCGCCGGCCGAGGTCCAGATCTTCAGGCTATATATCAGCCTTTCGTCGAAGACGTAGCCGGAGAAGTTGAACATCTGACGATTGACCGTGATGTCATTGCGCCGATGAACCTCGCGGACATTGCCAAGGTGGTCGGTGAAGGTGTCGTTGGAATTAAGGGTATTGAGATATCGGATCTGAGTATCGTCGTTGAACTTCAGCAGAAAAGGCACATCGGCGTTGGTGCCGGTTTCCCAGATGATCATGCCATCCCTGAAGCGCTCGTTTGACAGACCGTTGTCTTGCGGGGCCGCAACCGGCGTCGGGACAGGTGCCGGAGGTGTCGGCTGCAGAGGCGTCTCTGTATCCGCTGAGCCTGCCGAACCTGCCGAACCTGCTGAGCCTGAAGATGGCGACCCGGCCGGGTTCGCCGGGTCTACCGCCGTCGGCTGCGCGAGCTTGATCAGTTCCTCCAATGCTTTTTGCTGTTCTTCGATTTTACGAATCTGCTCTCGCAAGGCGGCGTTCTCTGCCCTGACACGTTCAATCTGACCTTCGAGAGTGCCGGGCACGGACTCCTGTGTCTGTCCAAATACAGAAGTCGCAAACAACACGATGAACGCGACCAGGAGTCCAATTTGTATCCGGCAGCATGACCAACGCTTCGACATAGGGCCTCGGTTATTAATGAATTAATCCGGTATCAGTTGTTTTTCAATTCGCTGGATGGCTTCTGATAGTTGCGGAACCGCGACTGCCGGCGCCGAACGGAGCACGTAAACCACGCGTCCATCCGGCGCACCTGCAAGTCGATTCCTTGATGGCCTTATGGCCTTGATGGCCTTATTCGTTCAGCAGAGTACAACGGATTGCGCGAGACCGGCCTCGCTGGTCTCCTTGTATTTGCTGTTCATGTCCTTGGCGGTCTCCGCAAGCGCGGTGACGGTTGCGTCAAAATCGACGCGATGCCGTGACGCGATTTCATTCGTGGCAATCATGTAAGCCGTCCAGGCCTTGACAGCACCGAAGGCGCACCGCTCGATACACGGGACCTGCACGAAGCCGGCGACCGGATCACAGGTCATTCCCAGGTGATGTTGCAGCGCGGACTCTGCCGCGTTTTCCACGACCAGGGGGCTCGAGTCATACGCGGTTGCAATCAGTGCGGCGCCCATGGAGGATGCCACACCGATCTCCGCCTGACAGCCGCCTTCGGCGGCGGACAACGTCGCGTGATGCTTGCACAGATAACCAATGGCCGCTGCGGCGATCATGCCATCGCGGATTTTTTCCTTGGGAAGCTTGCGCCCGCCCTCACCGAGTGCGTGGACAATGGCGGGAAGAACTCCCGCAGAACCACCGGTCGGCGCTGTGACGACGAGGTGGCCACGGCCGTTCTCTTCCGATCCCGCCAATGCGT
>DASTBJ010000241.1:0-2817 GCA_035712125.1 Terriglobia bacterium | reverse complement strand
CGGGCCTGGAAGTTGTGCCCGCATGGCGCGTACGTTCGGCCCCGGATGGAACGGTACGTCGAGGTTTCTCACGAAGTCATGGAGGTTCTGCGCCGATTCACCAACCTCGTCGAGCCGTTAAGCATCGATGAGGCGTTTCTCGATGTAACCGGATCGACAACTCTCTTTGGTGCACCCATCCAGATCGCCCGTGCCGTCAAGAAGCAGATTTTCGAGGCTACAGGACTGACTGCCTCCGCCGGCGTTGCTCCGAATAAATTCCTCGCGAAGATCGCTTCGGATCTCAAGAAACCCGACGGACTCGTTGTTGTCGACCCGGCCGAAGTGAACGCGTTTCTCGCCGAACTTCCAGTCTCGCGTCTTTGGGGCGTCGGCCCCAAAACCGAAGAGCGGTTGCGCGAGATGGGAATGCATACGATTGGCGCGGTACGCGCGCGCAAGCGGGAAGACTTGACCCAGGCACTCGGCAGTAATCTTGGCGCTCATCTCCACGCGCTTGCGCGAGGTGAGGATGACCGCCCGGTGGTTCCCAACTGGGAACCAAAATCCATCAGCAACGAGACGACGTTCGAAGAAGACACACGGGATCGCGAGTTGCTGGTCGCAACGATTCGCCGTCTCTGCGAAAGCGTCGGACGACGGCTGCGCCGGGAGAACTATAGAGCCCGCAAAGTGACGCTGAAGATTCGTCTGGAGCCGTTCGAGACGCACACGCGTCAGGTGTCCGTTAAGAGGCCGGTCGATACGGATGAGGAGATTATCCGGCTGGCACTCTCGCTGTTCGATCAGTTCTCGCTGGAACGGCGTGTTCGGCTGATTGGTGTCGGTACGGGAGATATCGTGCGTCCCGGAGACGGCCCTATTCAGCTTGGACTATTCGACGAACCGAGCAAAGACAGCGCGATCGATCGGACGGTCGATGCGCTCCGTCAAAAGTTCGGAGATGACGTCATCCAACGCGGTCGGGTGAGAAAGACGTGAGATGGAGTCGTCCGCCTGCCGGGACCGTTGCGCTGGTTCTTCTTGCCTTGATCGCGTTCGCTTCGAACTCGCTGCTGACGCGGCTGGCGCTGGGCTCCAACAGAATCGACGCGGCCACATTCACGGTGCTCCGATTAATTTCGGGTGCTGTGATGTTGGCGGTGTTGGTCCGGGCTCGTAAGGCGCGCGGGACAGCTTCGCCTGGCGCCGGCCTGATCGGAGCCATCGCGCTCTTCGCCTATGCGGCGCCGTTCTCCTTCGCGTACCTTCGTATCGGCGCTGCCGTCGGTGCGCTGGTTCTGTTCGGCGCGGTTCAACTCACCATGATTGGTTACGGGCTCTACCGTGGCGAGCGGCTGTCCGCGGCGGCATGGATCGGGCTTGCATGCGCCGTTGTCGGCCTCGGCATTCTGAACGCGCCATCCGCCTCACGGCCTGATCCCGCAGGTGTAGCGCAGATGGCTGTCGCTGGTGTGGCGTGGGGTGTGTACTCGCTGGCGGGACGAACGGCTTCGGACCCTGTGGCAGCGAATGCTCGCAGCTTCATGCTCAGCAGCATGCCGGCTGTCGCCCTCGCAGTAGCGCTGCGTGACGTCGCTATCGCAAGTAACGCAGGTATTTTGCTGGCCACTCTTTCCGGTGCGGTCACATCCGGCCTTGGCTATGCCATCTGGTATCGCGCTTTGCCCCGGCTATCGGTCATGCAGGCCGCGGTGGCACAGCTGAGTGTTCCCGTCATCGCCGCTGTGGGTGCTGTGGCGTTTCTGGAAGAACCACTCACGATCCGTCTTGTTGTCTCCGGGATCGCCGTGCTCGGCGGTGTCGGCATTGTTCTCAAGGCTCGATCCGGCAAGCGCGCCTGATACCTTTGTCAGGGCAGCGTATAGCGGACGACGTTCGATGTTCCGAACCGGTTTATCAGGCTGATCTCGATTGTGCCACTATTGCCGGAATCGATATAAAGCGGCAGGTGTAGGATGCTTCCGCTGCCGTTTAACGTATCCGCTATGAACCAGCTGTCAAACATGGACCGCACGTCCAGAGTCAACGAATTCCCGTTAGCGGAACAGCCGGCTACACCGCCGCAACTGAACCGCGTCTGTGATCCGACAAAACGCAAGAGCAACTGCGTGACTTCGCGCGGACTCGATGTCAGCCGGACCCCGAACAAAAAGTTGTTTCCGTTCGTTGACTCGCGTTGAACACTGTGAATCTTCGGGGCCTGCTTGGGAATCGTTGTCTGACTCGAGAATGCCGTTTCCACGTTCCCGGTTTGCAGTGTTCCGTTGAACGAGATATTGCCCGCAACCGTACCTGCCTGAAAGCCGATGGGCCCGGCGACAGTGTTGGTGCCAAAGCGCGCCCGGACGGTATTCGCCGGAATCGTGAATGCCAGGTTGCGTCCACCGGTTGAGAACTGAATGGCGGGATCATCGACGGGGTGGATGGCGTCCGGCGTGAATCCCAACGTCAGGGTTCCATGAATATCGTGTGGAAAAGAGGAAGGTAAGGACAAATCCACACTGGGTTGATCGCCCGCGACGAAATTTTGGGGAATGAAGCGAGCATTGACCACGGGAACCGCAACAATGGTGGTGTCCAAGGCGGAATCATTGGATGCCGTAATGTCGCCTTCGGTCGCGACCTTTGGCGCATGGGTCAGAGTTGACGCGGCATTGGCGCGTACCTCGACCTTGAGATTGACGGTGGTCAATTCCGCCGGAGTCAATGGATCGGGACGGACGCAGGTGACGACGTGTTGCGCCGAGGAGCACGACCAGCCGCTTCCGACACCGGAAATATATGTGAGTCCTGTCGGCAGTTCGTCGGTCAGCA
>DASTBJ010000240.1:0-5399 GCA_035712125.1 Terriglobia bacterium | reverse complement strand
GAACCACAGACGTGGTGCATCGATGTTACCCGCATTGAGGAACGCATCACCCCGCGCACACGCGCCATCATGCCTGTCCATATTTACGGGCATCCTGTGGATATGGACCCTCTATTATGCCTCGCGGAGAAGCACGGTCTTAAGGTCATCGAAGACGCAGCCGAAGTTCACGGTGCAGAATATCTGTCGGGCAGAAATACCACCACTCCCACGTGGAGGCGATGCGGCAGCTTCGGCGATCTGAGTTGTTTTAGTTTTTATGCGAATAAACTGATCACAACGGGCGAAGGCGGAATGGTGGTTACGGACGATCCGGTGCTCGCCGAAAAGGCTCGGTCCTTGCGAAATCTGGGGTTTCAGTCCAACCGGAGGTTCTATCACGAGAACCTGGGATATAACTTCCGTTTGACCAACCTTCAGGCGGCGATCGGGCTGGCCCAACTCGAACGGATCGACGAAATCATCGCGCGAAAGCGTTGGATGGGACAGGAATACACCATGCGCCTGCAAAACGTCCGAGGGCTGCAATTGCCCACCGAGCATGCCTGGGCGCGGAACGTTTATTGGATGTATGGCGTCGTGCTTGATGAAGCAACAGGAACAGACGCAACACAATTCGCTGCCAGACTGCTGGAGCGCGGAGTGGAGACACGGCCATTCTTTCTCGGCATGCACGAGCAACCCGTGTTTCACAAACGTGGTTTATTCCTTAACGAACGCTATCCGACAGCAGAAAGAATCGCGCGACAGGGCCTCTACCTGCCGTCCGGATTAGCCCTGACCGAGGAGCAGTTGACCCGCGTGTGCGAGGCAGTCAGGGAGGTGCTCCGGTGAGCCTCCCGTTCGGCGCAGTATATTCCGACACCTACGATCTGTTGTACAGCGACAAGGATTACGCCGCGGAATGCGAGTTGATCGAAAGTCTTTTCCAGCGTTACTCCACTACTCCGGTCTCCAGCGTCGTCGATTTCGGGTGCGGCACAGGCAATCATGTTTTCCCCTTGTCTTCCCGCGGTTATAGCGTTGTTGGAGTGGACCGTTCTGAACATATGCTGGCGGTTGCAAACGACCGGTTACGCAAAACGCCTGATTCTCAGAAAGTCCGCTTTGAACAGGGCGACATAAGAAGTGTCGATCTCGGACGACAGTTTGACGCAGCATTGATCATGTTCGCCGTGCTCGGCTACCAGATCGAAAACAAAGATGTCCTCGCGACGTTCAAGACAGCCCGTCATCACTTAAGGCCAGGAGCTCTGTTGATCTTTGACGTTTGGTACGGTCCGGCAGTGCTCCGAGAACGACCTTCCAACCGGATTAAGGTGATTCCGACGCGAGATGGAAAGATCCTGAGGGCATCATCGGGCGAACTGGACGTCGCTCATCATTCCTGCACGGTTCGATTCCATTTATGGCAGCTTGCAGGCGGGCGTCTTGTGAACGAAATCGAAGAAACGCACGTTATGCGCTACTTCTTTCCGCTCGAGTTGAATCTGTTATTGGAATGTTCCGGCTTCAGCCTCGTTCGTCTCGGGGCTTTCCCCAACGTTGATCAGGATCCGGATGAAACCACGTGGAGCGTTATCGCCGTAGGCCGCGCTGAGTAATCACGGGCGGAAGCATCCGGCATTTAGTAGAGCGCAGCCGAATGCCCCCGCCACGCCGCAACTCAGGCTCGAAGCAGGGAGAGTTTTGGATCCGCCATCAGACACTCGGCTTCAGGAACACCGATTTCCTTACGCACGATGTTGACGCCGCGAACCAGCGACACCATCTTGTAAAGCGAGTGCCGCCGGCTCATGCCCTCACGGCCCATGCCGCAGTCGGAGGACAACACGAGTCGTTCCGCCGGGATGTGCTTCAAGGCCAGCCGCGTCAGTTCGGCGACTTCGTCCGGCGATTCTACCTGCAATGTGTGATGGTCGATGACACCGATACCCACCTTCTTTTCGGTGATCTGCTTCCCGATCGCTTCAAGGTCCATCGCCCCGGAACTTTTTGTTTCGAACGTAATCACGTCGGCGTCGACGTGATTCAGAATTTCAAGCGCCGGCTTATAGGACTGTACCTTCGCGAACATGCGCTGTTGGGACGGGTTGCCCCAGCAGGTGTGGCACCAGACTTCCGTCTTTGCGCGCAGTCCGCGGACCGTATTGTTGAAGACTTTCAGCATGAATTCCGGATTGATCACGTTATCCACGACGCCGCGAGCGGCCAGCAAATGGATCTGAGGTTCTTCCATTTGAATGACGGAACATCCTGCGTCCGCGAGATCATGAAGCTCTTCATTGAAAGCGTCGCTGATGGCCATAATTCGCGACGGCAGGTCCTTGTAGTGCGTATCCTGAACAGCAAATGCTACAAGTTCAGGCGTCACCGTGCCGAACTTCACTGGCTTAAAAGTCATGCGCTGCGCCGCTTTGAAAAGCTCGGCATACTGAAGCTCCCCGCGGCCCACGGGCCCGATAATTTTCGGCATGACCCGGGCTTCCAGATAGTCGTGAAGAATGTGTCCCCTGGGAAAAGCGATGCCGCCCGCACCCGTTCGAGCGAGTTTCGGACTGTCGCGGTCAAAGCCGGACATGTGATTTGGCGGGTAACTGGTCCAACTCTGACCGCCGATATCCTGGTTGAACCGGCAATCTCCGTCGGTCACAATGTCGAGCCCCGCGAGCTCCTGTTCTTTCAGGTAGATCGACAGAGCGTCGGTATATTGCTCTCGAAATCGCGTGTAAACCATGGCGTCCAGAAAGGACCGGTTACCGAGGTTTTCGGTATACCAGCTGGGACGCGGTAGCGATCCCGTGATGGTAGTGGGAAGCACTTTTCCTGCAGTAGCCTTTAACATGAATCCATTCTCCTAATCGACTTTCTCAACCTTGCCTGAAGCCGCTGATCTTACGACGGCTTCTGTTACGGATGCACCGTGAATCATCTCTGAGACCGGGATGGGAAATTCGTGGCCGCCTGCAGCAGCCTTTCCGAATGCCTCGAGCGTGGCTCGCGTGACGTCAAGCCGCGCAGCCTCCCATACTTCGGCGGGACCTTTGACCGGCTGGAACTTGCAGGTACCAAACAGGCGGGTCCGCCGCTCTTCGGACGAAGCTCCGGCGACGTGTGTCATTCCTTCAAGCCGAACCCAGCCTTTTGTACCAAAAACCTGGAAGCTGAAACCGGGGCCGGTAGCCGTCATCGTTCCGAGATATCCCGACATTCCCTTCTTCATCCGGAAAAGGATCGACGTTGTGTCGTCGCTATCGATTTCCACGGCCTGTCTGAAACTCTGGCAGAAAACCTGGGTGATCGGGCCACACAGATCGATCATGCCGTCGATTGCGTGGACTCCCATCGGCGTCAAACCTCCGCACGGTGTTTCCTCGCGTTGTGCCCGCCATTGTGTGGCCTTCAACGCCAGAGCATTCGGAAATGTCATTGTCGCTTCGATATGCAGGATCGTGCCAAGGTCCCCGGTGTTGATCCGTTCGCGAAGTCTGGACATCTCGGGGTGGAAACGACGGTTGTATCCGAGTCCGAGGGTGACACGCGCCTTCTGCGTGGCGCTGACAGCGGCTTCGGCGTCCTTCTTCGTGAGAGCGAACGGCTTCTCGCAGAAAACATGTTTGCCTGCTGCTGCAGCCGCAATGACTTGCTGCGGATGCATCGAATGGGGCGTCGCCAGGACTACCGCGTCCACCCGGGGATCGGCAAGGAGTGCTTCGTAGTTGGGAACAAGATTCAGATTCTGCGAAGCGGCGAACGACTCCAACTCGGGCGAGGAAGTTCGGCTAGCTCCTGCGACAAAGCGGATGATATCGCTGCTTCCCTGAACGGATTCGACCACAGTCTTGCCCCACCAGCCCATACCAACAATTGCTGCGTTAATCATCGCTTTCCTCGTTTACCTTCCTGCGCAACCTTATTCTTTAACGATGCTTTCCCACTTGGGGCACATCCGTTGTTCGTAGGGCACATCCGCACCTTGATAGTTCGTATTGTCAAAAACTGTGATCGGGAAGATGATCTCCTTCGGCACCGGCATGTTCCTCAGATGACGAACCGCTCCCATCATCCCGATGCAGCCCTGGAGGAATCCGTCACAGTCACCCGACGCCAGAAGCTTGCCGGCCTTAATGGCATCGATTGCTTCCTTCGTACCATTCAGTCCGATAACGAGAGCCTTGCGATTTGCCGCATCCAGCGCTTCGATTACTCCCAGCGCCATCGCGTCGTTGGCCGCAAGAATGCCGTCGATCTGGCGATGCGCCTGAAGCAGGTTCTCGGTGACCTGCAGGGCGACCGAACGCTGGAAGTTGCCGGTCTGGGAGGCCAGCAGTTTAATGTCGGGAAACTCCTCCAGTGCCTTCTTAAAGCCACCCAATCGCTTCTGGTTGTTCGACGATCCTCCCTGACCTTCGATGATGATCACGTTTCCCTTTCCGTTCATCTTCTTGAACAGGTAACGGGCTGTATCGAGCGCCACGGCGTAGTCGTCGCATCCCATAAATGAGACAAATTCCCCACCGTCGGCACGATCCGTCAGGTTGATCACCGGAATCCCGGCTGCATTGAATTTCTCAACGCCGGGAATCATGGCCTTGGAGTCCACGGGAATGAAAACGGCAGCGCTGGGGCGTTTTGTAATCGCGTCTTCAATCTGATTCATTTGTTCCCGAATGCTGTCGTTTTCAGTCGGAACATAGTTGTCAAGCTCTACATTCAACTCGTCGGCGGCGGCCTGAGCAGCTACCCGGAGCGTCTGAAAATAGGGATTGACCTGATTCTTGGTAAAAAGCGCGATTGTTTCTCGTTTGCTGTCGGAGCCCCCATCTTTAACCTCACCACATGCCGCAAGGCTGATGGCCGCGAATACGAACAACACGCTTCTAAACGGAAGCTGTCTGCGATTGTGAAAAGTCATAGAGTCGTTTTCTCCTCAGGCACGAATCTCGGCGTGCTTTCGGGTTACGGAGTCTATCAGGGCTGCGAGCAAAATAATTACACCCGTAACGAGTGGCTGCCAGTTGGAATTAATGCCCAGCAAATTCATGCCGTTCAGGACCAGCGTGAGAACAATGGCGCCGATCAAAGTGCCCATCAGGCCGCCGCTTCCCCCAAACAACGAAGTTCCCCCGATAAGCACGGCTGCGATTGCCGGCAGGAGGAGCGGAGTACCAATTCCAGCTTCTGCCGAATTCAGCCGGGCCAGGTAGATCACACCCGCCAGACCAGCCATCGCTCCACTGAGGGTGTATAAAAGGATAAGTCGCGAACTTACGGGAATGCCTGACAGTCGCGCCGCCTCGACGTTCGCTCCAATCGCGTAGATCTCGTGGCCGAACGTAGTGTAACGCGTGAAGATACCCCCCGCAAGCAACCCCAAAAGCATTAGATAGACCGGAACA
>DASTBJ010000239.1:0-5022 GCA_035712125.1 Terriglobia bacterium | reverse complement strand
CGTCTTGAGGCGGTATTGCGGGTTGTGGGGGCGCGGCTTCTGATTAGTCGGGGAAATTGTTAATGGTTAATGGATAATTGTTACTTGTTATCGAAGGAAAGATAGCGCCATCTGAAGCTAACAGATAACAATTGACCATTAACCATTAACTATTTCCCCGAATTCCGTTTTTCAGATTCTTTATTCGTCGCCTATACTAAGCCGCATACCAATCCCTGACTCGGAGGGTTTCATGCGTCGGCGATTCAAATCCGCGGCAATGGCTCTCAGCTGGACTCTTTTCATGAGCGGACTCGCTCTGGCCCACCACTCTGTCGCCGCCAATTTTGATCAAAGCAAGACGATGGAGATCGTCGGCACCGTAAAGGAAATTGCCATCCGGAATCCCCACTCGCAGATCACGCTGGAAGTGCCAAAACCCGGCGGAGGCGTCATGGACTTCTTTGTCGAGTGGTCTGACAAGAATGCGCTGATGAGGCGGAGCGTACCCGTTGGGTTGCTGAAGGTCGGCGACAAAGTGACCGTGAGCGTCATGCCCAGCAGACGTCTTGCGAACCTGGGATATTTCAGAACCGCAACGTTGCCGGACGGGACCATCCTGAGAGATTGCGGCTTCGCCGCGTTCCGTGAAGGCATTGCCAACGGCAAGACCGGCTGCGAGGAAAACATCCCATGAGGCTCGTACCGGCAGTCGCGCTGCTGATTGCGGGCGCCTCTCTGACTCAAACGTCCGGTAAGCGTGCGGACCTGGATGGGGTATGGATCCTCTTGCGCGCTCAGGTTGGAACGCTTCGACTCACGCCCGAGGGTGAGAAGAAACGTGCCGCTTACGATTTTCAGAAGGACGATCCCGACTTTCAATGCAAGCCTGCGAGCTTCACCCGGGTCATGCATACTCCGTCACCGCCGATCGAGGTACGGCAACGGCAGGATCATGTGGAAGTGAATTACGAGTTCATGGATGTACACCGCCGCATTCCCATTAAACCGGGGCTCGCCGCGAAAGACGCGCCGTTTGCTGCGCGCGAATATCCGCATTTAGGCCGGTCGGTGGGGCAGTACGACGGGGAAACGCTGGTCGTCGAGACTGCGGGTCAAGCCGCCGGAGTGTTGGACACGCTCGGAGTTCCAGGACTTTATCAATCCGATCAGATGCGCACGGTCGAACGATTCACACCCAATGGCGACAGGATGCAGATCGTAGTAACGCACTACGATCCGGTCTACTTTGAGCAGCCGCTTACGGTAACTTTCAGCTACCTTCGTCTCCCCGGCGGAAAAATCGAAACGTGGGACTGCAAGCCCGAAGAGGCTACGTTCGAGCGCTTCCTTCAAGATCGGTAATCTGCATCAGACATATTCCGGTTGACGTACGAAGATATTCGTAGTACATACTCGTGGCTATGAGGCCCAGAAAAACACACACCCGGCCGACGGACGCCCAGATCGAGATCCTCAATGTGCTCTGGAAGACCGGACCCGCGACAGTCCGTCAAGTTCACGAAGAGATTTCGAAAGCGAAGCCGTCTCAGTACACAACGACGTTAAAGCTGATGCAAATCATGACGGGCAAGGGTCTGCTCGATCGCGATGACAGCGAGCGTTCTCACGTTTATCGTCCGGCTGTTCCGCAGGAACATGCGCAGTGGCAGATGGCAGCGGACTTGATGGAGCGCGCATTCTCGGGTTCCCTGCGCAGCCTGGTCGTCGGCGCGCTTGGCGGACGCCGGGCCACGAAGAAGGAGTTGGCGGAATTGCGCGAGCTGATTGAGGAACAGGAAAATGGCGGCCATGGTGGAACGGGCCGGAAGGGACAGATGCGATGACCAGCATGTGGATCTCTCCAGTAGTGCTTGAGCGGTTGGCAGGTTCGTTGCTTCATTTTGTCTGGCAGGGTGCGGCGATCGCGGTCGTGGCGGCGCTGGCACTGCGGCTTATGCGGCGCCGGCCGCCGGAGTGGCGGTATGCGACGGCATCTGCCGCCTTATTTGCGATGCTCGCTGCGCCATTCCTCACCTTCGCTTTCTATGCCGAGACCGGCGCTTTGACGTTGCGCGTGTTGCACACTCTCAACTCCGTCACGGTGGCCGCATCGGAAGCGTCGGCAGCAGGCATCGACGTCTGGACTCGCCGCATCGTTTTCGTTTGGCTCGTCGGCGTCATTGTTTTTCTGACTCGCCTGGCAGGTGGCTGGCTTCTCTCGCGCCGGATGCTGAGCTCCGCTGCGGCCGTGGTCACTCCGGTCGTCGTCGAAGCCCTGGGGCGTGCACGCAATGGTCTGAACTTTCACAGGAAAGTACGCTTGCTCAGTGGCGAGCACATCGAAACTCCGGTCGTGATCGGCTGGCTGCGTCCCGCTATTCTGTTGCCGGCATCTGCCTTGACCGGTTTAAGTCCTGACCATCTGCTGGCGATTCTGGCGCACGAGCTGGCGCACATCCGCCGTCATGATTTCCTGGTTAACGGTATGCAGCGCGCCGTGGAGTGCGTGCTTTTCTATCATCCAGCCGTATGGTGGATTTCCGGGAGGATGCGCGTGGAACGGGAACGCTGCTGTGACGATGTCGCTGTCCAGGTCTGCGGCGACCGGCTGGTCTATGTGCGCGCCTTGGTCGCGCTCGAGAATGCGCGTGCCGCCACGCCCATACTGGCGTTGCCGACGGCTGGTGCCGGAGTGGCGGATCGAGTACGCCGTATTCTGGGCATTCGAGGCGGCAGCCGCGACTGGCAGTCCGCCGTGGCGGCGCTGGTCTTTGCCGCTATTCTTGTGGGCGCGGGGATGTGGCAGCCTACGCTGGCGGGACCAGCCTCGCCGCCTCAGATTCAGCAGCCACCCGTACCGCAAGCGCAAGCGCCCCCTGCCGCTCCGCTGAACGCGCTGATCGCCATCGCAACCGCAGAGGGCGTTCGAGAGGCACAGCGCGGCGAGGTCGCAGCCCAGGCGTCGACTCAGAAGGTGACACAGCCGACGATCGCTGCTTCCCGTGAGGCGGCACGCGACAGGTTGGGCATGCTGCAGGTGGAGTACAGCGCAGAGTCGTTCGTTAAGCAGGCGGCCGAAGGCGATACGATTGCCGTCAAGACATTCCTCGCCGCCGGCATGAATATCAACACGCGCAGCGACGGTTATACGGCGCTGATGAAAGCAGCTGAGGCGGGACAAACGGAAACGGTACAGTCCCTGCTGGCTGCGGGCGCAGATCCCAATCTGACCGGTAGAGACAACTCGGCGCTTATACTGGCCGCGAGCAGGGGCGATCTGTCCACGATGAAGGTCCTGATCGCCGGAGGCGCGCAGGTTGATTTGAAGGTACCCTTCTACCAGGGTAACGCTCTGGTGCGCGCAGCCATGAACGGGCAGCGCGACGCGGTCATCCTCCTTCTCGACAACAAAGCCTCCATAGACGCCAGAAGCGACGCCTTTGGCACGGCTCTTCTTGCTGCGAGTTGCCAGGGGCACTTTGAGACCGCGCGGGTTCTCGTCGATCGTGGCGCGAATGTGAAGGCAAGCGCCCGACTCGATTCGCCTTCGAATACGCCGCTGCACTGCGCGGCGACGCACGGTAATACTGAATTTACACAGTTCCTGCTCGACAAAGGAGCAGACATCAACGCAAAAACGGATAGAGCCTATACCCCTTTGATGACCGGCCTGTCGTCGGGTCGTCTCGAAAAGAATTCCAGCGTGTTGCTGCTGATTGATCGCGGTGCTGATCTGAATGCAATCACCGATGATGGAAACACAGCTTTGGCTCTCGCTGTGGCCAGGAGGCAAATCGACGTTGTGCGCGCCTTGCTGGCCAAGGGCGCGGACCCGAACAAAAAGGGAAAAAACGGCAACGGCGTGCTTGTGGACCTTCTCGGATCACCGGGCGGCGGTTTCACTCGTGAAGGCAGTGTTGAGACTGCCTTGCTTCTTATTAACGGCGGCGCGGATGTCAACGCCACCCTTTCCAATGGAACGTCGGCTCTGTCTTTGGCCGTTCAGGCCAGACAGATCGACATCGTCCGGGCTCTGCTGGCCAAAGGCGCGGATCCAAACAAGGCTAATGACTTCCGGCAAACGGTGTTGCAGGCCGCCAGCGACCCGGAAATCCGGCAACTGCTGATTAACGCGGGGGCCAGGCAGTAAAAGTCGCACCGCTCCGCGGTGTCAGAGTTCGCGCTCACCGGAAAATTTCTATATTCTTTGCGGATGATCACCGATCCGAACGTCGACCAGTACATCCGAAGCCTGATTCCCGAGCGTGATGCTGTCCTAACAGAAATGGAAGATCGCGCCGCACGCGAGCGTATCCCCATCATTGGACCGGTTGTGGGAACGCTCCTCTCCCAACTCTCCCAGGCGATTCAGGCCAAACGCATCGCGGAGCTCGGCTCCGCGATCGGCTACTCGACAATTTGGCTCGCGCGGGCTGCAGGTGGCGGCGGGAAAGTCCTCTATACGGACGGCAGCGAGACCAATGCCAGGGACGCTGCGCGTTACTTCGAACGCGCCGGCGTGAACGATCGCATAGAGATTCGCGTTGGGGATGCGCTGCAATCGTTCTCACATGTTCCCGGCCAGTTCGACGTCATCTTCAATGATGTCGACAAGGAGGGTTATCCCGAAGTCTACCGGCAAGCGGCTCACCGTGTCCGTGTCGGTGGATTCTTCATCACCGACAATGCTTTACGTCGTGGCCGCGTTGCAGATCCCACAGTCCAGGGAGATGCAGAAATCAACGCCGTCCGGGAATTCAATGAACTCCTGTCCAGCGATTCGCGCTTCCAAACAACGGTACTGCCCCTGCGCGACGGCGTGACCGTGGCCCTGCGGGTGCGTGCATGACCCCGTAACGGAATTAACCTGGCTCCAGCATTCGGCGCAGGAGCATCAGTTGGCCGACGTGGTAGGCGTTATGATCGGCGACGAGTAATGCTTCCCGCAGGATGTTCTGACCGGTTCCATGCGGGATCTTTGCGTACAGATCCGTCTTCGGATTCTCCACGAGCTTTTCCATTGCCGCCATGTCGCTCCTG
>DASTBJ010000238.1:0-4460 GCA_035712125.1 Terriglobia bacterium | reverse complement strand
GGACGCCGCGTCGCTGAACGACGTTCCGGTGTTGCCGGTTTTCCGTCGAGAGCAGGCGCGGCCGCCGTCATATCCAGGCAGTTGTCGACGTAGGGAATGTACATAGCATTCTTTGCCGGGTGATAGGACATCGGCCAGTAGCTCTTGGTGTTGTAGGCGCAGATCACGTGTTGCTCCCCGGGCTCTTTCAACACCACATCCCAGTTGATTGACGACTTACCCGTTTTCCCATCGATGTTGGAGATCAGGAACTGTGGGTTGTCATAGGGAAAAGGTGTGGCCCACAGGAATTGTCCGTTGTCGCGATCGAGCGCGAACAGGCCTCCACCTTCGCCGACATTAACAGAGATGTTCCGCTGTTGGCCGCGCGGCACCTCCGTGTTGATCCATTTCACGAACCTGGGATCCGGGCTAACGGCCGTACGGATCAGGATGCGTTCATTGGTGTAGTCTTGATCCCAGTCATCTCCAGGCAGATGCTGAAAGTACCAGGCGAGCTTGCCTGTGGCCGGATCGAGTGCCACCGTCGAGTTGCTGTAGAGGTCCGAAGGCGACGTGCGTGATACTGCGTCGGCTTTGCCGTTGTGTCGCGCCATGCGCGTATTGGGCATCGGATTCGCAACGCCCCAGATCACCAGCTTCCGAACCGGATCGTACGATCCCATCATGCCCCACGTGGACGCCATCATGTTGTTCGCCGGGCCGTCCGGTCCCCACGATTCCCAACCGGGTTCGCCTTTCGCCGGAACCGTGTAGAACTTCCAGAGTTCCTTCCCGGTTTTGGCGTCGTGAGCGGCGATGAAGCAGCTGTCTCGTGTCTGAGCGCAGGCCCTGCCCGAGATCACCTTTCCTTCAACGACAATCGGCCCGGAGGTGCCGGCTGCCTGGCCGACTTTGGTTTCCCAGCGCACCATGCCGTTGCGTGCATCGAGAGCGACAATCGAGCCGTCGGGCGTGGTGAAGTAGATCATGTCTTCGTAAATCGCCAGGCCTTTGGTCCTCGACGTCCCCTGACGTTTGTATTCCCATAAAAGATTCCCATTGGAAGCATCCATGGCCTGAATAGTGGCTGGCGGAACAAACGCATACAGGACGCCGGAATACACCAACGGAATACTCTCCTGACTGCCGCCTGTGCCCATGTCTTTCTTCCATGCCAGGCGCAGTTGTCCGACGTTCTGCTTGTTGATCTGATTGAGCGGGCTGAAACGCTGCGCATCGTAGGTGCGGCTGTACATGAGCCAGTCATTAGGGCTCGGACTTCGCAGCACCTCGTCGCTGACAGGTTTGAATCCGACTGCCGTTTGCGCCAGTTGGATGGCTGCCGTCAGAGCCAACCCGCCCAGTATGACGATCACGAAACGCAGGATGTTGTGCCTCATGGTTGCTTCTCCGCAAGTTTGGTTTGGATTATAACTTGACCGTTGTTTCCATTCTTCGCGATTGGCTAAGTACAACAGTCATCGGACAACATTAATCGGAGATTTGTCATTAAGAAAACCGTGCTCCCCAATGTTCGGCTGTCCGGTGACTGTTATCCGATGACTGTTGTACTTAGCCAATAGCGAAAAATGGTCTGACCGGAAATCATCTAGCGTTTCCTTTACATTTACATAACAACGACAAAAGCCGGGGCGGCGTACAATGACCCCACTTTTCGGAGACAGCATGGGCCGCCGCCGTTATCGACAATTGTTTCTCTTTCTTGCCGTACTGATCCTTCCGAGCGTCATGATCGCCGTACAGGGATGGAGGCTCTCGGCTCAGGAGCAGGAGCTTGCCAAAGCGCGGTTGGAGGAGGACCGGAAACGGACAGCTGCGGAGATCGGACAGAAGATCGTTACCCGCCTCGAGCGGATCAAGACGCAGGAGATGGCAAACGTGCCGGGAACCGCGGTCGCGCGAGACCGCGATCCGGCCATTGCGGCCGTGGGGTGGGTCGAAGGGGATCGGCTCGTCTGGCCCTGGGACGTTCACTCCGTTGCGAACGCTCGGAGTGAAGAGAATCCGGAGTTCGTCCGGGTCTTCGACGAAGGGAAACGCGCGGAGTATGTGGCAAAGCGCGACGATCGCGCAGCGGATCTTTACCGCAACGCGGCCGAACTCGCGCGTCATGACACGCACCGGGCGGACGCGCTTCTCGCTCTGGCCCGCATTCAATTACGAGCCGGTCAGCGCAGGGCGGCGGTCGCTGCTTACCGCGAGGTGCTTCGCTTGCCCTCTACGGTCACCGATGACAATGGCCTCTCCTATTGGTCATCTGCGGCAATGTTCCTGGTGGAGCTGGGTGCGGGGAGTGACGTTCTCGAGCGCGTCACCACGGATCTGGAATCGGCGGCGGTACGGCCCGCTTTTCAGATGTATCGATTCAGGACCATTCTTGAAACGCTTCGCGACTCCCGCGACGAGGGCATGAAACAAAGAGCTCTGTTGGGACTGGAACAGCTCGCGGCTCGGCTGGCGGATCTGGAGAGAGCGGAGAATCTGCAGCGGGACTTTCCGAAGCTGCCCGTTTCGGCCACGGACTGGCAAACCTACAAAGGCTCGGAACTGTGGCTGGTTGGACGCTCGCCCGAAGGCGCCACCGCGAAGCCGCTCGTGCTGGCCGTTCGATGGGAGACCATTCGCGCCGCAGTCGAATCGGACCTTCTGTCCCGTCAGGCCGGACCGCGATTCCAGACCGCAGTCAACGGAGCGGGTGAATCTCTGAGCGAATATCTTCCGAACCTGCGGGTAACCTTTTCAGACGGCCCAGATGGGCAAGGTGGAAGCGCCGATCCGGCAGCCGGCCTCAGCCCGCAACGATCTCTCTGGGGACTTTCGTTTGCGCTCGTTGCGCTGCTCACGTTCCTCGGCGGCTATCTGTTCTGGCGCGATATGCGCCGCGAAGCGCACATTGCCGAACTGCGAACGCAGTTTGTGTCCAGTGTCTCTCACGAGTTAAAGACGCCGCTGACTTCCATCCGGATGTTCGCCGAGCTGTTGCAAATGAGAGAAAACAACGATGCGCAACAAACCCGTTTTCTAGACACCATCGTCAGCGAAAGCGAACGCCTGACGCGACTGTTGAACAACGTGCTGGATTTTTCCCGCATCGAGCGAGGGCAGAAAACCTATCAGCTACAGCCGGCCCCGCTGGCTGAGGTTGTCGAATCCGCCGTGCGGACTATCCAGTATCCGCTGACGCAGCAGGGATTCGTTTTAGACCTGGATGTGTCCGAGGGAATCCCGGCAATCGCCGTGGACCGCGATGCGCTGCAGCAGGCCATTCTCAATCTCCTGACCAACGCGATGAAGTACTCCGGCGAACAGCGAGTGATCGGGTTGCGTTTGCGCAAGGAGGACGGCGCGGCGCTGATTGAGGTTTCCGATCGAGGAATCGGAATATCTGAGCGGGAGCAATCGCGAATTTTCGAAAAGTTTTACCGTGTGCCGATTCCCGAAAACCGGGAGATCTCCGGCACGGGTCTCGGGCTTGCCCTGGTTGCTCATATCGTGGAAGCGCATGGTGGAAGCATTCAGGTGCAGAGCCAACCGGGCGAGGGCAGCACGTTTTCCATTCGTATTCCTCTCCCGCATGAAAGCGAAAGCCCGGCAACCGGGAGGGTGACCGACGGGGTGAAGGCAAACGCGGGAGGCGCTGCATGAGTGTGGTCCTTGTCGTCGAAGACGATCCCGCGATTCTTCAGGGCTTGCAGGAGAGCCTGCGACTGGAACGTTACGACGTGCTCAGCGCTTCGGACGGTGCGACCGGATACCGTCTCGCACAAGAAAAGAAACCGGATCTCGTCATTCTCGACCTGATGCTGCCGAAAATGGGCGGTTTCGAGGTCTGTCGGAAGCTGCGTTCGGAGCAGTTCACCGCGCCAATCCTGATGTTGACGGCGCGCGGTGAAGAATCGGATCGCGTGCTCGGCCTCGATCTCGGAGCCGACGACTATGTGACAAAGCCGTTTTCCGTCCGCGAACTTCTGGCCCGCGTGCGCGCCCTGCTGCGGCGTGCTTCCGATGACAAATCCGAAAAGCTTCCCGACGAGCTCCGGTTTGACGACGTGGTTGTGGACTTCCGCCGGTGTGAAGCGCTCAAAGGCAGCGCCGCGGTGGAATTAACACGGAAGGAATTCGGCGTCCTGCGGCTGCTTGCTTCGAAGGCCGGCGAAGTTGTGTCGCGCGACGACCTGTTGAATGGCGTATGGGGATACGACAGCTATCCCAACACGCGCACGGTCGATGTGCACATCGCCTTGCTGCGGTCGAAGCTCGAAGACAATCCCTCGGTACCGCGGCGGCTGATCACCGTGCACGGCATGGGATACAAGCTCGTAATTTCTTAACAATAACTTGCCAGCGGCATTACAAGCCGCGGTTCTGCTTTCGTTAGATTGGGCCGGTCTTTGGTGAGGAGGATCATGCGAACACGAATTGTCGCCATCGGAATGCTGCTCATGATGACCGCAACC
>DASTBJ010000237.1:0-13424 GCA_035712125.1 Terriglobia bacterium | reverse complement strand
GACACGACCATAACGGGGATTTTCCTATACATGATCCGCGCGTTGCGGACCAGTTGGACGCTGCGGACCCCCGGCACGGCTTCAATCAGCGGCCCGATTTCGGCCGGGAATGTTGTGCTGCGCGCGACCAGGTTCGCAGTGGACGACAGAAAGAAATCCGGATTCAACGCCGCCGTCATCCAATCATCGATGGCCGTCCACATGGAGTACGTCACGCCTCCGAAGCCCATCGCCATAGCCAGCGACAGCATCAAGGCAGCGACGGTTGCGGACGTTCGCCTGGGCGCCTGGATCAAACTGTCCGCCGCGAGTGTTCCTTCGATGGGAAGGATCCGCCGTAAGATGGGGCGAATCGCGCGCGCCAGCAGCAGCGTCAACGCGGGTGCGAGCAGCAGGCCCGCGCCGATCATCAAAAGGTATCCGGTATAAAAAGCGGGTTTCCAGGACGCGAAAAGCAGCGTAACCACAGATAACGTGGCCAGGATTGCCGCTGCCACGCGGCGACGACGATTCTCTCCTGCAGACAGCACCTGGTATTTACCCTTCTGCAAGGCCTGAACCGGATCAACCGCCGAAGCATTGCGAGCGGGAATCCACGCAGCAACGACGCTGGTGGCGATTCCCATCAAGACCGCTACAAGAAGAAGCCACGGATTGATGAAAAGCTCGTTCGTCTTCTGGGGCACGCCCACTATAGCCTGAGTGATCTCACTCATCGATTTCGCAAGGGCACGCGCACCGGCTATTCCAACGCCCGCGCCAAGAACAGAACCTGCGAGGCCTGCAAGCGCACTCTCGAGCAAAAATACCCGACGCACCTGTTTCTGTGTGGCACCCAACGCGCGGAGTATTCCGATTTCCGATCGCCGGTGTGTCACGGCAATCGCGAACGAGTTGTAGATGATGAACATACCGACAACGAGAGCAAACAGGCTGGAAACCTGAGTCGCCGTCGTATAGCTTTGCATCAGCGCCGCAAAGTGTTCAGTTCTCGAAGACGGGGGGTCCACCTCGAACCCAGGACCCAGCGCAGCCTGGATGGCCTTCCGGCACTCATCGACGCTAACGCCGTCGCGCGCGCGGATATCGATGCGGTCGAAGCGCCGCCCGCGGCCGAAGACCAGCTGCGCGGCGTAGATATCCATGATGGCGAGACTTCCGCCGAAGGCTTTATTCATGCCTGACGAGCGCATGACTCCGCGAATCGTGAAAGATTTGTCTCCCTGGGCCGTTCGCAGTGGGATCTTGCCGTTCACCTGAAGGCCGTTGCGGGCGGCAAACTCGCGGCTGACCATCAGCGAGTCCGGCTGGGCAAGGAAAACCAGCGGATCCTCGATCAGAGCATCGTCGGCGCTCTCGAGCGAGTAGTCGCGCAGGCTGCTGTCTCCGGTCATATCGACGCCAAGGATGAGAAGCGTTCCTTCGCCGGGAATATTGGTGTCCACGGTGGCTTCGATGATCGGCACGGCAACACCTACTTCAGGCAATGCCTGAACACGTTCCAGCACCTCTTCCTCAAACCCGAATTCCCCTGAGGTCACCTGGAGTTGTGTCGTCCCGGCGATCTGCTCGACAGTGTCGCTGAAGGCGCCCTGAACCGAGGAGTTGACCGTGTTCATCGCCACGTATACAGCGACGCCAAGAACAATGCCGGCAACGGTGAGAGTCCAACGAAGAATATGGCGTTTGAGGTATGGCCAGCTGAGAAGGCGGAATAGCCTCATTTTCGTCGATCCTCGATAATGTGGCCATCACGCAACTTGAGAACGCGCTGGCACTGATCGGCCACGCCGGCATCGTGGGTCACAATGAGAATTGTTGAGTTCAGTCGCTGGTGCAGCTCGTGAACCAGCTTGAGAATTTCGGTGCCGGTTGCCGTGTCGAGGTTGCCGGTTGGCTCGTCGGCAAGCAGGATCGGAGGATAAACCGACAGCGCTCGCGCAATCGCAACGCGCTGGCGCTCTCCACCGGAGAGTTCGTCGGGCAGGTGATCCATCCGGTGTTCGAGCTTAACCATCCGCAGCAGTTCTTTGGCGCGTTCCTCGATTTTGGGTCGCGTCCAGTGCCGCAGGTGGAGAGGCAAAGAGACATTCTCAAGACAGTTGAGCGTCGGCAAGAGATTGAAGAATTGGAAGATGAAGCCGATCTTGTCGCGGCGTACCCGCGTGAGGTCGTCGTCGGACAAGTCGGTGAGTTTCTCACCCTCGATCGCAATGCTGCCACCTGTCGGCCGGTCAAGGCCGCCGATCAGGTTCAGAAGGGTGGACTTGCCGGAGCCGGAGGGACCCACGATCGCCACCAATTCCCCCCGCTCCACCTGAAGGCTGACGTTCTCCAAAGCCTTCGCCGTCCGCTTTCCCTTGAATACCTTGGAGACTTGCGTCAGCGTGATCATCCGCACCAAACATGATAAGGCTTCAGGGAGAAAATCGGCTTAGAATCACGCTGTGAAACGTGACTGGAAGCGTGCGGGTCTGCGAGTTTGGTCAAAGACCGGAGTGCTGTTCATTCTCCTGTTCGCGCTGACCAACCTCGCGCAATCTCCGATCACGACCCCGAAGGCGCACTTCGGCTTCAACATCGGGGACGATTACTCGCTCGCGAACTACACCCGGACCATCGCCTACTGGCAAACCCTCGATCGCGAGTCCGACCGCGTCAGTCTCCTCGACATTGGCAGGACCTCCGAAGGCAGGACCATGACGATGGCGATCGTCACTTCGCCGGCCAACCACGCCAGGCTCGACTCCTACCGCGACATCGCGCGGCGCCTTTCGAAAGCCGAGAACCTGACCGATTCCCAGGCGCGCACGCTCGCGGCTGAAGGCAAGGCGATCGTGTGGATCGATGGCGGTCTTCACGCGACAGAGACTGTCGGGGTGCAGCAGCTAACGGAAACCCTGTACCGTCTAACCAGCACCAACGACCCTGAAACGCAGCGATTTCTAAACGACGTTATAGTCCTGTTCTGCATCGCAAATCCCGACGGGATGGAGCTCGTGTCCAACTGGTACATGCGGGAAACCGATGCCACCCGCCGGTCGCTTGCCGGAATCCCGACGCTCTACCACAAATACGCAGGCCACGACGATAACCGCGACTTCTACATGTCGGCTCTTTCGGAAACGCGCGCAATCAACACCGTGCTATATCGGGACTGGTTTCCACAAATTGTCTATGACCACCACCAGACGGGACCCGAAGGCACCGTGATGTTCTCGCCACCGTTCCGCGATCCTTTTAATTTCAACATCGACCCGCTGGTGATCACTATGGTGGATGAAGTCGGTGGAGCGATGCATAGCCGATTTGCCGCCGAGGACAAACCCGGCGTTGTGAGTAGATCCGCAGCAACCTACTCCACCTGGTGGAATGGCGGCATGCGAACGAGTCCGTACTTTCACAACATGATCGGGATCCTCACCGAAACGATCGGGAATCCGACGCCGATGCAGATTCCCTTCGTGCCGAATCGACAATTGCCGAAAGGCGACAATCCGTTTCCAGTGGCGCCTCAGACGTGGCACTTCAGGCAATCGATCGAGTACTCCGTCACAGCGAACCTCGCGGTCATCGACTACGCTTCGCGCAACCGGGACCGACTGCTGCTCAACATGTACCGAATGGGTCGCAACTCCATCGAGAGAGGCAGTCGCGACAATTGGACGACAACGCCCGCTACGCTCACGGGTGTCTCCGCATCCACAGGCTTTCAGGCTCTACGCAAACCGGAGAACCGCGATGCCCGCGGCTACGTCATTCCCTCCGATCAGCCGGACTTCCTGACAGCGACAAAATTCGTCAATGCCCTGATCCTTAACGGTGTCGATGTGCTGCGCGCGACCTCGGACTTTCGTATCGCGGCGCGAGCGTATCCGGCAGGATCCTTCGTGGTAAAGACGGCACAGGCGTTTCGGCCGCAGATCCTGGACATGTTTGAGCCGCAACGCCACCCCGACGATTTTGCATATCCTGGTGGTCCGCCTGTGCCGCCCTATGACAACGCGGGCTGGACACTCGCGTATCAGATGGGTGTGCGTTTCGACCGGATACTGGAAGGGTTCGAAGGGCCGTTCGTGGGCGTCGCGCCGGATCTGCGTCCCGCCCCAGGCGCGATCACTCAGGTCGAGCGCCCGGCGGGATATCTCTTCACGCACGAAGCCAACGATGCGTTCGTCGGTGTGAATCGGTTGCTCGCCGCCGGCGAGACTGTCTATTGGCTGAATGAGGAGTACTCCAACAACGGCCGCACTTGGCGCGCGGGTTCCCACTACGTCCGCGCCGGCGTCGGCACGCTGCGCCTGCTCCAGCAACTGGCTCAGGATACCGGGCTGTCCTTTCAGGCCGTTCCGCGCGCGCCGGATCGCGACGCGTTGCAGTTGCGATCCGTTCGCATCGCGCTGTGGGATCAATATGGAGGTTCGGCGCCGTCCGGGTGGGCGCGACTTGTCCTTGAACAGTTCGAGTTTCCGTATACGGTCGTGTATCCGCGGACGCTGGATGAGGGAAAACTCGACGAACAGTTCGATGTGTTGATCCTTCCGGCTGACGCCACATTTTCAGCAACAGAACCACGCCCGCGTAATGTTCTGCCGGAATACGCCGATCGTGCTGGAAGTCTGACAACCGCTGTCACGGTTCCACGACTAAAGAGCTTTCTCGAAAAAGGAGGTACCGTACTCGCCATAGGTAACGCTTCGAATCTCGGCTCACATTTGGGCGTGCCGGTTACCAGCGCTGTTGCTGGTCTGCCGACTGCACGGTTCTATGTGCCTGGCTCGATCTTGCAGGCTCAAGTCGAAAAGGGCGGTCCTGTAACGTTCGGACTTCCGGATCAGGTGGACGTCTTTTTCGATCGTAGTCCTTCATTCAAGCTCGGCGAGAACGCTCAGCGCAGCGGCGTGCGGTCGCTGGCGGGGTTCAACACCGAGAAACCTCTCCGCAGCGGTTGGGCTCTGGGCCAGGAAACCTTGAAGGATACCTCCGCCGTGGTTGAAGCTTCGGTCGGAAAAGGCAAACTGGTCCTTTATGGCCCGAACATTCTTTTTCGCGCGCAACCCCACGGCAACTTCAAACTCTTGTTCAACGCTATTTACGCCGGCCACGCGCAGCCGGTCGATCTCCGTTAGGAACACCGGTCAGAGTCCGGCAGGGTTCTCCCGATAATAGGCGATGAGGTCCGTGCTCTGAGGCGGCGCCGCGTCGAGTCGCCGCAGGAGTGTGGTGACCTGACCGCGATGGTAGGTCGCGTGATTCACAACGTGCTGCAGCATCTGCCATAACGGAGAGGCAGAATCGACTCCGGCGAGCGTTTTGTATCGAATGACCTGTTGAATTCCAGCGTCATCAAGCGGGGCGAAGAATGCGCGAAGGCTCTTCTCTTGATCCAGCCAGGCTGACCGGACAGTCGTGAGATCCGGAAAGTTTTCAGGTGTCAGCATGCGTCCCGGGTTTTCGCCTTTCCACCGCGACAACCAGATACATTCTGCCGAAAGCGTATGTACGACAGTATTGCGGACGGAGCCGAAGCTGCCGCCCAGTTCTCGCGTGAATTGCTCCGGTGTCAGCGGTTCGAGCGCTCCCAACATCCGGTTGCGCGCCCAGTAATGAAAGGCGATGAGGTTGCGAGTATCCTGCAGGTTCATGGCGGTATTAAAGCATAGGTTGGGTTGATGGCCAGGAACGCAGCTCCCCTCCTCAAAGTTGAGGAGGGAGAGCCGAGGCATAGCCTCGGCCGGGGTGGTGTTGGTCAGAAAATTAGTTTTCTTGAACAGCCTCCCGCCTTGGCCAAGGCGGGGAGTTCTCTACATCCGATACAGCATCAAATACACGACAACACCCGTCACCGAAACGTACATCCATAGCGGAAACGTCTTGCGGGCAATCCGGACGTGCTTATCGAAGCGCGACGCGAACCCGAAATACGCCGTGCGCAGCACCATGGGCACAATGACGATCGCGAGAATAATGTGCGTGATCAGTATGAAGAAGTACACAGGCCGGATCCAGCCCTCGCCTGTAAATGCAACCGACCCCACCTTTGCGTGATAGATGACATACGACGTGAGAAACGCAACGCTGACGACCATTGCCGCCACCATGCAACGCTTGTGCGCTTCGACGCGCCGCTGCTTGATGAAGTAGAATCCGGCGCCCAGCAGCACGGCAGCCGTGGAGTTCAGAATCGCATTGAGCGTTGGAAGATCGGAGACGGACATAACTCAGAGTTTGCTGACGTCGGCCACGAGGCGATCCAGAGCATCCGCATCTTCAGTCCCGTAATAACCCCGAATCCTTCCTTCGCGATCGACGAGAACAAACCGCGAACTGTGCGTGATCGGCTCGACCTCGGTGCCGGACTCCGTGTCTATCGCCAGCTTGAATCCGTCCATCGAGAGTTTCTGTATTCCTTCGACGTCGCCGGTGAGGAACAGCCAACGCTCCGGGTCGGCGTTGTAGCGCCTGGCGTATTCGGTCAGCACGGCCGGCGTGTCATTCTTTGGATCGACCGTGAACGAAACGAGCATCACGTCTTTGGACAGGCGCGCCTGAAGTTTTTCCATGTTGGCGCTCATCGTCGGGCAGATGCCGCTGCAATACGTGAAGATGAAGTCCGCCACCCACACCTTTCCCTCGAGGTCCTTGCGGGTGATTGGCCGGTTGCTCCGTTCGGTCAGACTGAAGTCAGGAACGGTGCTGTACACGGGTACGTTCGACGAAACCGAGCATCCTGCCGCGATCCCAATCAAGACAAGGAGAAGAATGGATTTCATACGGGTCGTCTTGTCATCCGAATTGCGGCGAGGAATATAAAGGCGGCGAAGGCCACGGTAATGCCGATCGACAATCCGAAACCGGGGATGTCCATGGTCGACGCAACCTCGCTGCCGTAGATCGCCCAACGCACAGCGGCCATGCCATACGTCAATGGGTTCAGCATCATCACAACCCGCAACCAACCCGGAGCGCCCGAAGCTGGGAAGACGGCGCCGCACAGAAGCCACATCGGAATGAGAAACAGGTTCATGATCGCGTGAAAGCCCTGGGTGGAGTCCATGTTCCATGCGATCACATAGCCGAGCGCCGTAAGACCAAACGCGACGAGCGCGAGCATGAGCAACGTTCCCGGCAGGCGTGAAATCGAGATGCCGACGAGAGGGGCCAGCAACATGAACAATACGCCCTGCATCAACGCGAGAGATGTCCCTCCCAGAAGTTTTCCAAACACAAGAGCCGAACGTGGCACCGGTGCAACCAGAACGGCCTGCAAAAATCCCTCTTTTCGGTCTTCAATGATGGAGATGGTCGAAAAGATCGACGTGAAAAGCAGGATCATGAGGACCGTGCCCGGGAAGAAATACTCCTGGTAGCCCATCGTTCTTGCCTGAGTGGCCGGGTTGAAGGAGCTTCCAACGCCAAACCCCAGGAGGAGCCAGAAGATCAGCGGAGAGGCGAACGCGCCAATGATCCGACTGCGCTGCCGGATGAAACGCACCATCTCGCGACGCCACAGGGCTGAAGCGCTAAGGAAAAACGATCCGCTCACTTGTCCTCCCAGAATCGATGCCCGGTGCGCGCGATGAAAACGTCTTCGAGAGTCGGCTTTGAGAGATTGACGGCTTCGATCAAGTCGGGGAATGCGTCCACAACCTGACTGATGAAGGCATGCCCCGCCTGTTTTTCGATCCGCAACGTCCCGTTAAACGACGTGGGCGTTATTCCGAACTTTTCTCTGATCCTGCCGACCAGCCGATCCGGGTCTTTTGTCGCGATGGAGATCACATCTCCACCGATCTGTTCTTTTAACCGGACAGGCGTATCCAGAGCCACGATTGTGCCCTCATTGAGCACGAGTACACGGTCGCTTCGATCCCCTTCGTCAATCAGGTGCGTCGTGACGAGGATCGTGACGTCTTCCTTCTCGCGCAGACGCTGCAAGTACAGCCATAGGTCGTGCCGGGCCCCGGGATCAAGACCCACGGACGGTTCATCGAGTATCAACAATTCCGGTCGATGCAGGAGACCCTTCGCCAATTCCACGCGCCGCGCCAGTCCGCCCGACAGCGTCTCCACCAGATCCCTGGCACGATCCGCAACGGCGAGGCGTTCCATCATTTCCGACACGCGGCTGGCGAGTTCTCCACCGCGAAGTCCGTAGAGCTGCCCGTGATACCGAAGGTTTTCGAGCACGGTCAGCTTCTTGTCGAGGCTGGGATTCTGAAAGACAACCCCGATTCTTCGGCGCACTTCGTCAGCTTGCTTCTGAATGTCGAATCCGAAGATAACGGCTGTTCCGTTCGTCGGTGACAGCGCGGTGCACAGGATCTTGAAGAGTGTGGTCTTTCCGCCACCGTTCGGACCCAGCAGCGCGAAGATCTCCCCGCGACGCACGTCGAAACTCACACCGTTGAGCGCTCGCCGCGCTGCAGCTTTTCCACGCGCGGGATAGTCAAACGTGAGATTCGTTGCCTGGACCGCGAGGGAGGAGCTCAAGAGATCACGCCTTATCGAGCATCATCAGGACGAACAGGGCCGGCAGGTATAATACCGAAATCTTGAGCAGCCGCTGTGCGTGGGTGTTTGAACGAAACAGCGCCACGGCAAAGCCGTAGCCCAGGTAAACGAAACCGAGGACGAGCGCTCCCAGCAGATACCATCGCCCCGTAGCGCCAAAGAGGGTAGGCAGGAGGCTCACCGGAATCAGCGCACAACAGTACAGAATGATTTGCCTGCCGGTATTGACGCCGCTGGAATGCACCTTGAACCCTGCACGCCTGTAGTCTTCCGTAAACATCCATGCGATCGCGAAGAAGTGTGGCATCTGCCAGAGGAACTGAATCGCAAAGAGCGAAAGCCCGATCGTATCAAGGTCTCCGCGAGCGGCGGCCCACCCCATGAGCGGCGGCGCCGCCCCCGGGAATGCACCGATCAGCGTGCACCAGGTCGTCCGGGTCTTCATGGGCGTATAGAGAAGAACGTACGCGGCCAATGTTGCCGCTCCAATCACGGCCGTCAGCGTGTTGACGAATGCCGCCAGGTAGGCAACCCCAGCGACGGATATCGCTACGGAGAAGGCAAGCGCGTCGACAGGCATCAATCGGCCGTCGGGAATTGGTCGCGTTCGCGTCCGCATCATCCGCGAATCCCTGTCCCTCTCCAGGTACTGATTGAAGGAACTGGCGCCCGCAGCGACAAGAGCTGTGCCGATGATCGTGTGGACCAGAAGCAAAGTCAAAAACGCCTCACCTGCGCCGAGATAAAAACCGACTACGGTCGAAACAAGCACCATGAAGGTGATGCGCGGCTTTGTGAGTTCGAAGTAGTCCGAAACACGCGCGCGGCGACTGGCAATCCCAAGCTCCGTTACTGCCATTTCGCCTCCCGAGCCACCATGCTGTACGCGCGCAGCGTGAGCAGGAAAGATGTTCCGAGAATCAGCGCTCCTGTAGCGACATGAACGGAGGTAATAACCGGAGACTTCTCCGTCCAGATAGTGAACGCTCCTAAGGCCAGCTGGGCGAATACAAGAATAACGAGAATCAACGCCGGGCGGAACAACAGGTTATCGTGCTGATGCCAGACGTACATCCGCACGAACGTCCACGCAATCATGCCGGCCACAAGGATGGCGCCCATCCGATGTGCGAAGTGAATGGTGACGTGATAGTTCGTGAACTCGGGTATGAGCCGGCCAAAGGCCAAAGGAAAATCGGGAATCGCCAGGCCGGACTCCGTGTGGCGCATCCAGGCGCCCAGCAACAACTGGAGGTATACCGCCCCTGTCGTCAACAGGCTCAGTTTCGGTAATGAGATGCCGACATGCGTGTCCTGAATGTTGGGCAAGCCTCGCTTCCACGACGGCGAAGTAAAGTATGCCATCGCAATGGTCATGCAGAAGAACGTCTGAGCGAGCAGGGCATGCGTCATCGAAATGGGCGTGGGCAGCAGATATTTCACAGTCAGACCGCCGAGGATTCCCTGGGTAATTACCGAGATCAGGGCGACGAGACTCAGCACGCGAATCCATCGCCGCGTGTCTTTCAGCCAGGTCCATGAAGCCAGGATGACGGTCAGGAAGCCCACAAACGACGCCACCAGCCGATGCCCGTGTTCATAGAAAATTCCGCCGACCCATTTGGAGTAAGGGAAAGTGAACATGTTCCAGCCATAGGACGTCGGCCAGTCCGGAACGGACAAACCAGCCCGGTTGCTGGTTACCAATCCGCCAACAAAAATTAGAAAAGCGGTGGAGCAGGCAGTGAAGAGGGCGAAACGGTGTAATCCGACATTTTCGCCCTCTTCATGAAGCGAGCCCGCAACGCGAACGTTGCGTGACATGGTTTACTTGGGTTTGAAGGTGAAGTTGAGGTCCGCGCTTCCGTTATCGGCTACGGTGACCGTTCCCGTCTGCTTGCCGAGAGTTTCATGGATTGCTGTGACTTCGTACGTACCCGCGGGCAGCTTCATTTCGAAAGCCCCGCCCTTACCCGAAACTGTGTGAAGCGGATGATTGAAGACGCCGACAAACGCGTTCATCCAGTTATGCACGTCGCAACGAACGGGGAACATGACTTCTTCCTTGTCGAACTTCTTGATCGTTTCCACGCCCTTGCTGCTCTGGCTTTCGTTGAAAGGCATGTTGACCATAGCCCAGGCATGGACGTTGTGGGCCGTCTCGTCGCTATTGAGGATCTTCAGCGGTTGTCCGACCTGCAGGGTCAAAGCGTGAGGAATATAGTGGCATCCCTGCTGATCGAGCGTTTTCAGTTCCGTGGCTGCGGGAAAGCTCTTGCCGGCAAGGTCTCCGCCACTGACATACACAATGACATTTTCGAGGCCGCCATCGCTCACCACAACCTCTTCGGAAACCAGATTAGGATTCTTGCAGTTGGGGTCTGATGACGTTGAAAGCTTTTTCGGTGTGGGTGCCGTACCCTCAAACGCGATCTTGCCTTTGACGGTCGCAGTGAGGTTGGCGACCGGGCCACCGCCGCCGCCGGCACCTCCCGCTGGAATGTCGAATGGATCCTTGTTCCCGCCGCAGGCTGCGAAGCCCAGCAGCGAAAGCAGACTGATTGTTACCAAACCTTTACGCATTGTTTTCTCCAAGAGTTATGAGTTGCAGGACATTAATAGAGGGGCGAAGCCCATTCCGTAGTTTAGAGGATATCAGAGCGAGTTTCCATGGCAGAGCCAGGCCTACGATTCTGCCGGAATCAATCGCAGAGTATGTGAGCCGCCCCTGCCCCCCTAAGTTAGGGGGGCAGCGCGATGAGACGAAGTCGAAATCGCGCGACCTTCGGCCGCGCTGCCCCCCTGACTCAGGGGGGCCAGGGCGCTCGCCTGACTAGACTTTACGTACCCCACGGAAAACTACCGGCTCACCCGGACGTCTCCTCCGCCAAGCGTGTACAGGTGGTCGCGGATCGCCTGGATCTGCTTATCCACATCACCGCCAAGGACATTCGGCACCTGCGTCTTCCGCTTTCCTGTCGCCTGATCGATGGCGAAAAAGTCCGGCATTCGCGTATTCGGCGCGATCCTGCCCGGTCCGAGCAGCCACGGCCGGATCCACTCTGGCCGCAGCCTCTCGTGCGCAAGCTGCAGGTTGGGGGCAAGCGGTCCCGTACTCCGCGCCGCCTCTGCCGCGCTCGTCGGATGGCAACTCATGCACTTCAGCACGGTAAACAGCTCCTGGCCGGCCTTGAGGTTCTCCGCCGTCGTTTCGACGCCTGGATCAATCCAGCCCCAATCGACCTTATCCAGCGTCGAGAAGTATTTGCCGACCGCGTTGATCTCGTGCTCCGTGAAGTAGAACGTCGGCATGCGGGTATCCATCCATGGCCGTGGCCGATTCGATCCGGGGTCCTTCAGGAACCGGCGCAGCCATTCGGGCTGCGTCTTCATACCCTGCGTGTTCAGGCTGGGCGGCCAGTTCACTTCTCGATTGAGGCCAAGGTGGGCTCGGAGGTCGCCACCGAGGTCCTCCACAATGTGGCAACCCTTGCAATTCTTTTCCAGCACGATCTGCCGCCCTTCGATGACATCCGGGTCGACTTTCTCCTTCATCTCCAGCGGAACAGGATCTTTCACCAGGCTGGTGAGGACCATAACAATGCTGTTCACCTGGCCGTCGTCGAGACCGAAGTTGGGCATCCTCAGCAGTTCTTCCGGACGCTTCACGCGCCCCTCATCGAACACGCGCGGATTGTGGAGTTTCGCCTTGTACCACTCCGCGCGGTCATGTTCGATATCGAGGAATCCAAAGTCGAGCTGCGATCGGAGTTTGCTTCCCGCTTCGGTCAGCTCGGTTCCAATGGGTTGAGCATTCGCGAATCCGGGAATTGTGTGGCAACCGAAACAACCGTAACGCCCGATCAGCCTTTCGCCCGCATACAGATTCTTCTGTTCCGTATTCATCGCGGCGAGGTCCGTCTTCGCTTTGGCCTCAGTCGAGCTCGCGCGCAGGAATTCGTACACGACATCGTCCAGAGCCTGGGGATCGGTTTGTGGTGCGGCCTTGCTTTCCCAGTCAGGATTCCTGAGCGACGAGAGATAGGCCGAAATGTCTGCCGCTTCAGAACCTGACAGCCTCAGACTTGGCATTTTGGAATCCGGCCATACAGAGCGAGGATCCGACACCCAGTTGGCAAGCCAGTTGGCGCTCACCTTGCTGCCCTGGTTGGCCAGGTTGTAACCGTGGCGCCGTCTCGTCTGTCTCTGATTCCCCGTTTCTTCGATCGCGCCGACTGCGTGACATCCGTAACAGCCGACGTTTTCGACGAGTTCCTTGCCGCGGGCAGCGCTGCCGTTTGCATCCTTGGCCGGAAGCGCCCTCGCTGAAGACTTCGCAAAGAGGTATTTGGTGACCGCGTTGATTTCCGCGATGTTCCTCTTGTCCCAATCGATGCCGTTACTGACCCCGCTGTTGTTGGTGTTGAACCAGAACTTGGGCATCCGCGCTTCGGACTTGAAGCTCTTCGGATCAGCGAGCCACTTTTGCACCCACGCTTCGGTCAACTTGCCGGAGATCGTGGAGAGATCGGGACCGACCTTGCGGAAGCCTTCGAATCCGGGCATTTTGTGGCAACCGAAGCATCCGTACTGCTTGATCAACTCCCGGCCATTGCCAAGGTTTGCGGCCCGCGGAACTTCAGGCGTCGTGTTGTGGCATTTATAGCAACCCGCCTCGACGTTCGGCATTGCGAACATCGGAGTTTCCAGGTAGTGGTCGACATACCATCCATACTGATGGATCCACTCTTCCTTCTGCTTTTCATCCTTCGGCGTATGGCCGGCCGTCTGGAAGCTGGTCGCACGATCCAGTCCGCCATGGCACGACGTGCATCCAAACCTCTCCATCGGGTGTACGGAATTCGCACCGAGATAGAGTTCCATGTTGGGATGGCTCTTGAAAGGCTGGG